>CAZXRB010000006.1:76602-80169 GCA_964642845.1 uncultured Nitrospira sp. | reverse complement strand
CGTCTGGTTCAACGCCGTCATTCGGGGCGATGTCCACTACATCCGGCTTGGCAGCCGGACGAACGTTCAGGATCTCTGCCTGCTGCACGTCACGCACGACACCCACCCCTTGATCATCGGCAACGATGTCACCATCGGCCATCACGTCGTCCTGCACGGCTGCACGATTCAGGATCGGGTGCTGGTGGGCATGGGGGCGATCATCATGGACGGCGCCGTGGTCGGCGAAGATTCCGTCGTGGGGGCGGGGGCTCTCGTCACCGAGCGCACCATCGTGCCGCCGAAGAGCCTGATTCTGGGATCGCCGGCCAAGGTCAAGCGGCCGGTCACGGAGAAGGAATTGGCCTGGATCAGGGAATCGGCCGAGAATTACGTGACGTACGCGGAACAATACATGGGCGATTCGTCAAAGGCCAAAACCGGCTTTCGCGTCTAGCGTCTGCCCGCCCCGTCGCAGCCTTTCGTCGCCAATTCTTATGAAGCAAATCGGATCGCCCACCAGCGTCGTGGGGTAGTAGCGGCGTTCGACGCGATAGGGCACGCGCCGCCGGTGGCACCAATCCGCGATCCACACGACTTCCTCGATGGAGGTGGTCACCAATCCCGGGACGGCCAGCTTGGCCAGGCAGCGATCCACCAGGCGTTGGACGATCCGCCGCTCGCGTTGAAAGTGCACCGGATCGAAGGTGACGGGGTGGGCATTGCCATAGGAGAGCGGCGAGAGATGCGGAAACCGCTCGGGATCGTTCAGCACGCTGACGATCCAGAGATGATCAAACCGCCCTGTGGCCATAGAGGCATCGCGGGCACGAAACTGAACCGGCAGGCCACGGCAGGCGCGGTTGAGCGCCGCCACTTCCGAACGGCGGAGATTATACGGCTCGACCTGGCGCCGAGCGTCCAGCGCCTCCGCCAACAGGCAAGGCAACTCGGCTACACCGGCCCCGACATAGAGACTCCGCCCATCCGCCTTGAGTCGCTTCAACAAGGCATTCGCCACCGCCGTCCCCAATCGGAGACACGGTCTGCGTTTGGCCGCCCAGAACTCATCACCGCCCTCATAGCAGTAGACCGGCCCGAGGCGTGCGTAATCCACCTTGCCGAAGACTGAAGCGATCACGGCGTTTGTCTTTCGGCTGATGCGTCGCGGCATTATGGGTTTCCCACCGTTCCAGCCAGCGCGACCACCGCCGCGGCCACTCCGTCGGCGACCGACGCCATGAACCCGAGATTCAATGTGTCGAGCGTATCGGTGGACCGGTGATAGTGGGGATTCCGGAAGTTGGCCGTGTCGGTCAGCATGACGGCCGGCCATCCCTGTTCCCAGAAGGCCGTGTGGTCGCTGCGTCTGGTGTCCGGCAGCAGTTCGCCATTGCCCGGCACGATCAGCGGCACGACGGGCAGATGCCTCTTCATGACCTCGGTGACCAAGCCGGTCAGAGCCCGCGACCGCTCGTTTCCGACCACGGCGAGGAAATTGCCGATGGTCGGCACGGCGACCGGCACGCCGGGCGGAATCGTCTGCGACCCTTCTTCCTGGCTGGCATACCCGACACATTCCAAGACCATGGCGCCCGCGGCGGCGTGGTCGGCGGCGATCAGCTGAGCGACGAAGGCCCGGCTGCCGAGAAGATTCTGCTCTTCCAAACAAAACGCGATGAACTGAACCGGCCGCTGGAGCGCCCATCCTTGGACCCGTGTCGCGGCGTCCAAGAGCACCGCCAGGGCGCTGGCATTGTCATCGGCCCCCGGCGAGCCGGCGACCGTATCGTAATGAGCCGCCACGATCAGCGGTGGCGCAGCGTGATGGAACGGAGCGTACGTGGCGACGATATTCTCATAGGTCTCGCCGAGCGCGGGAAATCGGTGCCGGGTGACGGCGAGCCCCAACGCGGCAAACCGGTGCTCCAAATAGTCCGCGGTCTGGCGCAGGGCGTCAGGGGAGGAGACCGGATGGCGCGCTCCGACCAGACGGCGAAGGTCCTCGGAAAGGCGCAGTCGGTCGGCAGGCACGTAGGCAGGTCCTCGATCGCAGGTCCAGTTAGGTCACGATTTCCGTGCCGATGCCCTTGTGCGTAAAGATTTCCAGGAGGATCGCATGGGGAATGCGGCCGTCGATGATGTGCGCCTTGCCGACGCCGCCGGCCAAGGCATCGAGACAGGCATGGACCTTCGGCAACATGCCCTCGGTGATCGTGCCCTTCTTCACCATGCGCTGCACGTCTTTGCGCGAAACCGTCGAGAGATGGCGGCCCTTGGCATCGCGGATGCCCTTGATGTCGGTCATCATGACCAGCTTCTCGGCCCGGAGAGCCGCGGCCACGGCGCCGGCCACGAGATCCGCGTTGATGTTGTAGGTGTTGCCTTCCCGGTCGGTGCCAATGGGAGCGATGATGGGAATGTAGTGATCGCCTTGCAGCTTGTAGAGCAGGCTCGGATCTACCTTTTCGATATCGCCGACCAAGCCGAAGTCGCCGTCCTCGTCTTCGTCCAGATCGCGCTCCAGGCTTTCGGCCCAGGCCTTGGCCGTCAGCGGCTTGCTCAGGATCAATCCGCCGTCCTTCCCGCTCAGTCCCACGGCGCTGCCGCCGTGCCGGTTGATGAGGTCGGTGATCTCCATGTTGATCTTTCCCGCGAGGACCATTTCGACGATTTCCATCGTCGCCTCATCCGTGACGCGCACGCCGTGCCGGAACTTCGCCTCGATGCCGAGCCGATCCAGCATCTTGTCGATCTGCGGTCCGCCGCCATGGATGATGACCGGATTGATGCCGACGTACTTCAGGAGCACCACGTCTTGCGCAAACCGCTCCTTGAGGGAGGCATCGGTCATGGCATGGCCGCCGTACTTGATCACGACCGTCTTGCCGCGGAACGTCCGGATGTAGGGCAAGGCTTCGATCAGGACGTTGGCTTTCTTGATGAGCTTGTCCATGGTCGCATAGCTCCCGGGCGAGGGGCCCAAGGCGAGAGGCGCGAGCGTAAGGCTTCTTACCACGTGCCTCTCGCCCGGAGAGCCTCTCGCCGTTTTTCAGAGAATATACCGGCTCAGATCCTGGTCCTTGACGATATCCTTCAAACGCTCCCGCACGTAGGCGGCCGTGATTTCAACCCGCTTATCCGGCCATTCCGGTCCCTCGAAGGAAATCTGCTCGAGCAACCGCTCCATGATCGTGAACAGACGGCGCGCGCCGATGTTCTCCGTCCGCTCGTTGACCTGCACCGCGATCTCGGCAATTTCCTCCAACCCGTCCCGGCTGAATTCGATGGTCAAGCCCTCCGTGGCCAACAGCGCCTGATATTGCCGGACCAACGCCCCCTTCGGTTCCGTGAGAATACGCACAAAATCGTCTTTCGACAAGGGGCTGAGCTCCACGCGGATGGGAAACCGGCCTTGCAGCTCCGGAATGAGATCGGAGGGCTTCGCCACGTGAAACGCGCCGGCGGCGATGAACAGGATATGATCCGTCACCACCGGGCCGTGCTTCGTGGTGACCGTGCAGCCTTCGACGATGGGCAGCAGGTCGCGCTGCACCCCTTCGCGGGACACGTCCGGTCCCATCGTGC
>CAZXRB010000006.1:46483-76529 GCA_964642845.1 uncultured Nitrospira sp. | reverse complement strand
TCGCGCACCACGTCGTCCATGTCGATGAGCTTTTGCGCCTCTTCCTGCGTGAGATGCTTCAAGGCTTCGGGCACCTTCATCAGACGCGTCTTCCTTTTGCCCTGGAACAGGCCGCCCAGCATGTCGCGCAGATTGCTTTCCAGCTCGTCCAGCCCCCCCACGTTGGAGATCACCCCGATGGGCAAACTCCGCTCTTTGACTTCCATCTCGACCGTCCGGTCGTCGAGTTTTCCTTCACGGAGTTGCAAGCGGAGCTTCGATCTGGTGGTCTCATGCGTATCCGGGACGGGAGGCGCGGCGATGTCGCCGGCAGGCTCAAACAAGCCGGGCCTCGGTGGAGGCGGCGGCAGCAGCAGGTCGAGCAGCCGCTCCTCTCCCTGCTGCTCCGCCTTCTGTTGCACGGCTTCCAGACGCTGCGTCTTCACCATGTTGATCGCCAGTTCGGTCAAATCGCGAATGATGGATTCGACATCGCGCCCGACATACCCGACCTCCGTGAACTTGGACGCCTCGACTTTGATGAAGGGCGCTTGGGCCAGTTTGGCGAGCCGCCTCGCGATCTCGGTTTTTCCCACGCCGGTCGGCCCGATCATGATGATGTTCTTCGGCATCACCTCATCGCGCAGATCGGGCGACAGTTGCTGGCGACGCCAGCGATTCCGCAACGCGATGGCGACCATCCGCTTGGCGTCTTTTTGGCCGATCACGTACCGGTTCAGTTCTTCGACGATTTGGCGAGGGGTCAGGCTGTTGACGTTCAACGACGGTGTGTCGGTGAGTTGTTGATCCACGGTCGCGCTCATCCTCTCAATTCCTCGACGACAATCTGCTGATTCGTATAGATGTCGATGCCTCCGGCGATTTTCATGGCTTCCGCGACGATTCCCACAGCATCGAGCGACGCATGCGCCAGCAACGCCCGGGCCGCCGCCAAGGCATAGGGGCCGCCGGAGCCGATCGCGAGAATGCCGTCTTCCGGCTCGACGACGTCGCCGGTTCCGGAAATAATGAACGACTGTTCGCACCCGGCTACAGCCAGCAGCGCTTCCAACCGCCGCAGCACCCGGTCCGTGCGCCAATCCTTGGCGAGCTCGACGGCTGCCCTCGTCAAGTTGCCCCGAAACTCCTCCAGCTTGCTCTCGAATTTCTCGAAGAGCGTAAAGGCGTCGGCGGTGGCACCGGCGAAGCCGGCCACTACCTGATCGTGATGGAGCCGCCGAAGCTTCTTCGCGTTGTGCTTCATGACCGTCGTGCCGACCGTGACCTGGCCGTCGCACCCCATCGCCACACGGCCGTCGCGACGCACACACAGAATGGTGGTGGATCGAATCCTCATGAAGGCTTCTGTTCCTTTTGCAAAGGTGACGCGGCCGCCGTCTTAGCCCTCGGGTGCGCACGGTCATAGACGGCCATGAGGTGATCTGCCGCCAGGTGCGTGTATCTCTGAGTCGTCCCGAGTGAGGCATGCCCCAGCAATTCTTGAATCGCGCGTAAATCCGCGCCCTCGTCGAGCAGATGCGTCGCATAGGAGTGGCGCAACGCGTGCGGGCTCACCGGCCCTCCCGTCAGGCGGCCGGAATAGCGCGCGACCATCCGCGCGACGCTGCGGGTCGTGAGGCGCTCGCCTCGATGATTGAGAAAGAGGGGAGAAGACGGCCGGCGGCCGGCGACGGCGGGGGGAAGCGCCGCGCGATACCGTCGGATGGCTTGGATCGCCACCTCACCAATGGGCACGACCCGTTCCTTGCGGCCCTTGCCGCGCAGATACACCAGCCCCTCGTCGTCGTGTAGGTCGCCGAGATTGAGTCCCACCGCTTCACCGACCCGGGCCCCGGTCGAGTACAGGGTTTCTAGCAGCGCCCGATCGCGCAAAGCCGTGGGCGTGTCTTCTGTCGGGAACTCCATCAGCGCACTCGCATCCTCTTTGGACAGCACGCGAGGCAAGGGCTTGGGCTGCTTGGGACTGCGAATGTCTTCAGCCGGGTTCGTCGCCGCCCCTTCCCGGACGAGAAACCGATAGAAGCTACGGATACAGGCCAGCTTTCTGGCGATCGACGACGGTTTCTCCCGTTTGCGGTCCAGCCAATGCAGGTATCCGCGCAGGTGGTCTGCGGTGACTCGATGGACGGGCCGCGCGCGGGCCGTCGGTGCGGCCTGGCGTAGATACGAGGCCAACTGGTGAAGATCGGACCGGTAATTCCGGATCGTCTCGGGCGAGGCATGCCGCTCGACCTCGAGAAACGTTACGAAAGCCCGGATCGCGTCGTCCATGCCTGGAAATCCTCAACGGCTCGTTGGGCGATCAGCTGCCGTTTCTTGTCTTTGTCCCGAGGCGGGTGCGACAGAGGAGGAAACAAGCCGAAGTTGGTGTTCATCGGCTGGAAATGGCGCGGGTCGGAGTGGGCGACGTGCGCGATCAAGCAGCCGTGCGCGGTGGTCGGCGGCGGTGTCACCAGCGGCAAGCCCGCCAGAGCCCGCGCCGCATTGATGCCGGCCAGCCCCCCCATCGCGGCAGACTCCGTGTAGCCTTCCACGCCCACCAGTTGGCCGGCAAAGAACAAGGTGCCGCGGGCCTTGAACTGCAGGGTATCCAAGAGCAGCTGCGGCGCATTGATGAAGGTGTTTCGGTGGAGGCTCCCGTAGCGCAGAAACTCCGCCTGCTCCAGCCCGGGGATCAGACGAAAGACGCGCTTCTGTTCAGGATACGTCAGCTTCGTCTGGAACCCCACCATGTTGTAACAGGTCCGATGCACGTTCTCCGTCCTCAATTGGACGACGGCGTAGGGCCGGGCGCCGGTCCGTGGATCTTCCAGACCCACCGGCTTGAGCGGACCGAACTGCATCGTCTGGCGGCCGCGCGCCGCCATCACCTCGATCGGAATACAGGCTTCGAAGTAGGGCGTTTTCTCAAATTCCTTGGGCTGCACTTTCTCAGCCGCCATGAGGGCGTCGTAAAAACGATTGTACTCCTCCTCGGTCATCGGGCAATTCAGATAGTCGTCGCCTCCTTTGTCATAGCGGGACGCGCGGAAGACGACGTCCATGTTGATGGACTCGGCGTCGACGATGGGGGAAATCGCGTCAAAGAAATAGAGGTGGTGGGACTGCGTCACCGCCTGGATCGCTTTCGACAAGGCATCCGACGTCAGAGGGCCCGTCGCGATGATACAGAGGCAATCACCGGGAATCGCTGCGACTTCTTCGTGCCGGATGCGGATATTCGGGTGGCTCTCCAGCGCGTGCGTGACGCGGGTCGAAAACACATCTCGATCGACGGCCAGCGCTGAGCCGGCCGGCACGCGAGCCTGCTCGGCTGCGCTCATGATCAACGATCCCAAGCGGCGCATTTCCTCTTTGAGGATGCCGGGGGCATTGTGGGGATCGGCGGAGCCGAGTGAATTGGAGCAGACCAATTCCGCCAGCCCGCCGGTCTTGTGCGCCTTGGTCATCTCCTTGGGACGCATTTCATAGAGGGTGACCTTGGCGCCGCGGTTGGCGGCCTGCCAGGCCGCTTCCGATCCAGCCAGACCACCGCCAATGATGACAATGTCATCTCTCATGAGACCAGGGCTCCTTGCGGGGAAAAAAGGAAGAGCCCATTCTAGAAACCGCGTTTCACCGAAGTCAAGACGATCCCGGAGTGTGCGCGGCTTGCCTGGCTTCCACACCCCGTCTCTTCGTCTCCCCGCTCGCGTGGTTCTGTTGCCCCTCTCGATTCCGCCATGCTAGACTGCCCACCGCGTGGGCGATTAGCTCAGTGGCAGAGCGCTTCCTTCACACGGAAGAGGCCACAGGTTCGATACCTGTATCGCCCACCATTGATCCCTTCGCGAACGCCTCGAATTCGCGGGCTCCGCCAAAAGTCTCCGAATCCTGGACAGATATGCGGATGTCGGCTAGACTTCCCTCGTATCTCGATCACAGGCGACCAACGGAGGTTTGTATGAGAGCAACACCGTGGGCTCTGGCTGTCCTTATGAGTGCTGTGTTGGCATCGGGATGCAGCACGACCCATCAGGAAACCGCGTCTAACGATGACCGGGAGTATAGCCCGCCGACCAGTATCTATAACATTCTCGATAGCACGGCGCTGGTCTACTCCGATCCGAGTGCCGGCTCCCCGGTGAATGACAACCCCTATCGCTGGCTTGGCTTTATCCTGCACCCCATCGGCCAGGCCTTCGACTACGCGATCAACCGTCCGCTCTATACGCTGGCGAGTACGTTCCCGTATGTGTTTGGTTATACGCCCGAGGATAGTATGTTGGACGCCCAGCGTCGCTAAAAGCGCGCCATCCAGTGACTCTAAGAGAGCCCGCTTGGTCGCCAAGCGGGCTCTCTTTTTTGCCCTTCGCAAACGCCGCCGAACTCGGTATCCTCTCTCCTATCCGCCTCCTTCATGGGAAAATGGTGTGACCGTGCCCCAAGCTACAGGCTTCATCGGATCCACTGCGTTGCTCTGCGCCATCCTGCTCGCCCCGGGATGCGGCCCCGCGACACCGGTAAGGCCGAATCTGCCTCCGTCGGAAACGGATCTGGTCCTGCTGAAAGCCGTCGCGCTCTGTGATCGGAAGGAGGATCTTGCCCGAAAGCTACCGGAAACGCCGCGGGCAGGACGTGCATGGGGAAGCGGGCAGGAAATCGTCGTGCCACCGGAACGAAGCGCCTCGCACGGCGAAGAATCATATTTTTTCGATGAAGACGGAGTCTTGGTCGGCGCCCTCTTCACCTTTGCGCGCGGGCTCGACCTCAAACCCTATTCCGTTCTTCGGCACACGTTGTCGTTGCTCAAGCCGACGATGGAGTTTTATTTGAACGTGTCCCAGCTGCCCACGAAAGCCGACATGGATACCAGCGCCCTGTTCGAGACAGGAGATGAGAAGAGCACGACTCAATATTTGGTCACGGGCTCACGGGAACATCCCATCCTGCTCCAGGCTTCGTTCACGATCGACCCCTATGTGCGGCTGTTCTCGCCCTACCGGCGGGAATTCCTCGATCGCCTTCGTCAGCCGCCGGAAGGGAAAACCGGACGCCCCATCGAAAGCCAGGGGAGCGAGGATAAGGAGCCGTTCCTGTCGCTCCAACAATTTGCCCGAGGACAAGCCGCGCAATTGGCCTACTGCGGCACGAAGAATTACGACGTCGCGCTGGACGCCTATCAGAAAGCCATCGCCAGCGGGTTTACCAACAAGGTGTGGCTGGCGGAGGCGCATCATCGATTAGGCGTGGCCTGGGAAGCCAAAGGCCACTTCGAGAAGGCCAAAGAGGAGATGCTGCGGTCTCTCTCCATCCGGCCCAACATTCCCGAGGTGCTCAATAACTTGGGAACGGTCCATATGAAGTTAGGCGAGAAGACCGCTGCGCTGAGCTTGTTTGAAAAGGCGGTGACGCTGCGGCCGAACTATGCCGTGGCCCGATACAATTTGGCCGAAGCCTAT
This sequence comes from uncultured Nitrospira sp., assembly GCA_964642845.1. GTDB lineage: Bacteria > Nitrospirota > Nitrospiria > Nitrospirales > Nitrospiraceae > Nitrospira_D. The sequence goes on along the minus strand of CAZXRB010000006.1, from coordinate 71,088 downwards.
GAGCCCACCAATCCCAAGCGCGCCCTGGCCGAATATGAAACCTTCCTGGTCCTCGTCGAAGGCAATCCCGATGAAGAAGCGCGCGCCGCGCATGTCCGCGAGCGCATCAAGGCCTTGAAGCGCTAGATTTCCTTTCATCTCCCTCGCCACCTTGCTGTTAATGCGAATTGCTTAGGCCGTCTCCTGCCCTGATGGTGATCCCACCTTCGGTGCCAAGCTCACGGCTTGGTATCTCCCTAAACGGTATGCCTGGCAGCTGCAGATCGGCCTCGAGCTGACTATACTGAACGGTTCACGATTGCGACGAATCACGTCGTGGGTGGTGTCGCGCTACACTTCTAGCGGTGGAGGAACTAGCGGCGGGCCCGTTCTTCCTGCTCTTGGATGGTCTTGCACTCGATGCAGAGCGTCGTGACGGGACGAGCCTTGAGACGCTTGTAGGGAATGTCGCCTCCGCAGCGCTCGCAAATCCCATAGGTGTTGGATTTCATTCGATCCAAGGCCTCGTCGATCTTCTTCAGCAATTTCTGCTCGCGCTCGCGAATCCGCATCGAGAAATTCTGATCCACTTCTGCGGACGCCTGATCGCTCACATCCGGGAACGTCTCCTGTCCCGGACGTTTCGTCAGGACGTCGCCCGCTTCGTTGAGGATCATCGCCCGCTGGCGTTCCAGATCGCGTCGGATATCGGGATATTTGGCTTTCTTTCCGCCAGATTGTCTGGCGTTTGATGGAGAATCGGCAACTGAACGGGAGAGTTTCGTCGAAGCGGCCCGTTGTGAAGACGCACGTGCCTTTGTTGCCATAGCCGACGAATGAATGGAGAGGAACGAGTCGCGACTATACAGGACGTCGACCAAAAGGGTCAACGGGGCAGGGAAGGACACGAGCTACAGATCGCGCCGGCCTTCGATGGACTTGAGAAGTGTCACTTCATCCGCATATTCGATATCCATGCCGACGGGGATTCCATAGGCGATGCGGGACACGCGCACCCCGAAGGGCTTGAGCAGCCGGGTGAGATAAATAGCCGTGGCTTCCCCTTCGATGGTCGGATTGGTGGCGAGAATCACTTCGTCCACACCACCCAGCTTCACCCGTTCGACCAATTCCTCGGCCCGGATGTCGCTTGGACCCACACCGTCCAGCGGCGAGAGCGCCCCCAGCAAGACATGGTAGAGACCGCGATAGGCCCCCGCGCGCTCGATGGCGTAGAGGGTGCTCGGTTCTTCCACCACCAAAATCTTGGCCCGGTCCCGCTTCGGATCGAGACAGAATTCACAGAGTTCTCCTTCAGCGATGTTCCGGCACTGCCGGCAAAAGGCAAGACCGTCTTTCACCGCCCGGATGGCCTCCGCCAATCTGAGGGCATCTTCACGGTCCGCCTTCAGCAGGTGAAACGCCAACCGCTGGGCGCTCTTCTGTCCCACACCCGGCAACCGCACCAGTTCTTTGACTAAACGAGCCAAGAGCCCCTGTTGATCAACCGCCATACCGCCTCATGAGGTTCGAGCGCGCGTACATGTCTCTCGCGGGCGTTAAAGCAAGCCGGGAATCTTCAGCCCGCCGGTGAGCGCCTTCATTTCCCCTTCCATCACCTCTTTCGCCTTCCGTAAGGCTTCGTTGCCGGCCGCCACCACGAGATCCTGCAACATCTCAACGTCACCACTTTTCACGACCTCCGGATCGATCACCACGCTGACAATCTGCATGGCGCCGTTCGCGGTGACGGTCACGATGCCACCGCCGGCGGTGCCGGTGGCGGTCTTGGACGCCGCCTGTTCCTGGATCTTGGCCATCTGCTCCTGCATGGCCTGAGCTTGTTTCAGAATATTGCTCATATTGCCGAAGGGATTTTTCATTCTGCCTCCTTCTGGGCCACGGGTCGGACGTCGGCCAACTCAGCGCCGAAGATTTCGAGCGCCTGCTTGATCATGGGGTTGGCCCGTGCCCGTTCAAAGAGCACGAGGCGCTGATCCTGCTCCTTCGCGGCGCGCAGCTGAGCCATGGTGGGTCCTGGTGAGTCGCTGTCCGTCAGCTCGACGATGCGGATGCGAACGGGCCGTCCGGTCTGCCGCTCGCAGAGCGCCCCGAGCGTTTTCACGTTATCCTCTTTCTCGAGCATGGCCCGCGCGACGGTCGCCGACTTCGCAAACCCGATCGTCACCACACCGCCCTCCGCCGCGACAAAGCGGCCGGCCTCCAGAAATGGAGCGATGTTCGGAAACGACGCCGCCACTTCGTCCTGAACCGTCTCCCATCTGAACCCCGACCACTCCGCCGCGTCATCCGAAGACGTCTTCGTCTCCGGTTCCTTGGCGACAGGAGCTGGATCGGTCGCAACAGGCTCGGCCTTCCTCGCGGCACTCGCCGGGCGCATGGCGGCGGGTTGAGGAGTTGGCTTCGGCGCGACTGGGGGAGAGGCGGCCGGGGGGCGCGCGGAGGTGGAGGGCCGCGACGCCGGCGCGGCCGATGAGGGCTCTCTTTTCGACGCGACCGCCTTGGCGATAGACGTCGGACTGTGCGTGCTCGGCGTCGGCTGCGCAGGTCGAGCCCCCGCAGGATCGCGTGGAAGCAGCAGTCTGGTGGCCCGCACCGACGCCGTTTCCAACACCAACCGCGGGTGCGCGGTAAACCGCAGCGAGTCTTCTGCGAGCGTAAAGATCGCCAAGAGGTCCTGAAGGTGCTCCGGTGTGAGGCGGCCGGCGTCGACCGTGAATTGTTTGAGATCTTCCTCGGAGCTTTCGATCAGGCTGCGTAACTCGCTGGCCGGCACCACGGCCGCCACGAGGAGATTGCGCAGATGCTCGACCACGTCCGCGCAAAACGCTTTGAGATCATGTCCTTGATCCAACAGGTTCGCCACCACATTCAGCGCCGCAGGGGTATCCTGGGCCAGGAGCGCCGCGACGAGGCCCTGCACCAATTCCTGCGGGACCGCGCCCAGCAGCACTTCCAGGTCGGCATGGTGAATCGTTTTGCCTCCGAACGCCACCGCCTGGTCCAAGAGGCTCAAGGCATCCCGCATGCTGCCTTCGCTGGCCCGGGCGAGCGCGGTGAGACTGCGCTCCTCGATCGCCAACTGGTCCTCCCGCGCGACGTGCCGCAATCGTTCAATGATCTCGGCGCGGGCGATCCGCCGAAAATTGTAGTGCTGGCAGCGGGACAGGATGGTCGCGGGAATCTTATGGATTTCCGTTGTCGCAAAGATAAAGACCACGTGGGCCGGCGGCTCTTCCAACGTTTTCAACAGCGCATTGAAGGCCGAATTCGACAGCATGTGGACTTCATCGATGATGTAGACGCGGTACTGCCCGCGAAACGGCGTGAACTTGACGTTCTCGCGGATCTCCCGGACGTCATCCACACTGGTGTTGGACGCGCCGTCGATTTCGATGACGTCCACCGAATTGCCCTGCGTGATCTCCTGGCAGTTGACGCAGGTATTGCACGGGTGGCCGGTCGGGCCTCGCTCGCAATTCAGCGCCTTGGCGAGGATGCGGGCCACCGTCGTCTTCCCGACGCCGCGCGTGCCGGAAAACAGATAGGCGTGTGCGATGCGCTTGGTCTCGACGGCGTTCATCAGCGTCTGCACGACGTGCGGCTGGCCGATGACGTCATCAAACGTGCCGGGGCGGTATTTGCGGGCGGAGACTTGGTAGTCCATAGCTTCAATGGCGAGAGGCGCCTCTTACCTCTTGCCTACTTGTAAAGTGGGGCCAGGTGATCCTGCGGCACCCAGAACTGACTGCTTACCGTTGCTTCCTTCCGGACCTGGCGGGGTTCACAGGGTTCTGTTGCACAGGGCCCAGCCCCTTTTCATGATCTGATTCCAAAAACAGCCCGCACTTGAGGTGTGTCTCCGCCCGTGATGAATCCGATAAAGCGATACTGAGCGGGCGGCTCACACGAAGTGTGGTTTGGCGGAGAGGGTGGGATTCGAACCCACGGTCCCGTTGCCGGGACGCATGCTTTCCAAGCATGTCGATTCGTCCACTCTCGCACCTCTCCGCAGGGACCGTCCAAAGAAGAGGCATCTTAGCACGCCCGATTTTTAGCCAGCAAGGCGATGCGGCCTCCTCTCCTCGTCTCTTCTTCGCCAACCGGTCCGGCCACCAGCTCGCCGAAGAGGACGGGACTCTTGTCTCACCAGGTCGTCTTGCTCGCGCATCTCCACAAAAGAAACGGCCCGGGCAGTCGTGCGCTGGTTGACCCTTGCCGCCCGGCATTCCTATACTGCCGCCACACCAGGAGGTGCGCGATGAAGATGCTCATCGGTCTCGGCATGGCTCTCGTGCTCATCGTGGGAATCGTTCTCGCGCTGCCGTTCTTGGTCGACCTGAGCCGGTATCAGGATCAATACAAACCCGCCATTGAAGCGGCGCTGAACCGCAAGATTCAGCTGCAAGAGATTCGCCTCACCGTTTGGCCGCGTCTCGGCGCCCGCGTCACCGGTTTTACCGTGCTCGACGATCCGGCCTTCGGCGCTGGCCCTTTCGCTTCCCTCGCATCGCTGGACGTCGGCGTACAGCTCAGGCCCTTGCTGAGCGGCCGGGTGGAGGTGGAAGAGATCACGCTGCGGCAACCGGTCATCACGGTGGTGAAGAATAGCAACGGCGTCTTGAACGTCTCGACCATCGGCCGGCCCGGCGTCCCCGCTCCAGAAACGCCCTCGCGTGCGCCGCTGCCGTCCACCGAAGGGCCTTTGAAAATTCTCGGGCTCCTGGCGGTGGATCGCGTGTCACTGACCGACGGGATGCTGACCTACCGCGACCTCTCGGCGGCTAAACCTACGGAATATGTCCTTCAGGACTTGGATGTGCTGCTCACGTCAGTACGGCTGGGGCAAACTCCGACGCTGCATCTCGACACGCTGGTCCAGCCCTTCGCCATGCCGATCACGGTGGACGGCACTCTCGGTCCGCTGAAAGAAACGGCGGATCTCAATGCCATCAATCTGCAGCTCGGCGTGGGCAAGACGTCGTTCGCGATCACCGGCCAGACTGCTGGGCGCGATGCCACTCTTACCGTCACTTCAGCGGCGATCAATACGGCGGATCTACCGATCGCATTGCCGCTTCAAAAACCAGTCTCCGTGAAGGACCTCGCCCTCGCTGCCGAAGTGCGAGGTCAGGATGTCCTGTTGCGTACCCTCTCCTTCCAGCTGTTTGAGGGGCAGGTCAAGGCCACAGGCAAGGTCATCAGTGGATCACCCGCACCACCGTTCGAGAGTACGGCATCGGTGCAGGGACTCCAACTGGGGCCGGCACTCGACGCCATCGCGTCCGCACAAGTCTCGATCAGCGGGACGGCGGGGGCCGACCTGGCGCTGCAAGGCCGCGGATTCACCAGGTCGCAACTGACACAATCCTTGGCAGGAACCGCCCATGTGGCGGTGAAGGATGGGAAGATCGAGGGCGTAAACTTCCTGCAAGAGGCTCTCTCCATTCTGAGCATCGCCGGTATGGCCGTCGACAATCCGAAAGCCACCGCCTTTTCAACCATTGAAACCGATCTTGCGGTCAAGCAGGGCGTCGTCGCCGTGCAGCGACTTCTGATGGACAGTCATGATTTCCAAGCGACCGGAGGGGGCACCGTCGGCTTTGACCAACAAGTGAATCTGACGGTGAACCTTCATCTCTCGCAGGATGTGAGTCTCAAGCTGGCCGGCGCCTCGCCGGTCGTCAAGGTGGCGATGAAAGACGGCCGCGTGACGCTTCCGCTCACCATTACCGGAACGGTCCAAGCGCCGACATATGGCATCGACACGAAGGCGCTCACCGGGAAGGTGCAGGAGCAAGTCCAGAAGAAGGTGGAGGAAGCGGTTGGAGGTTTGTTAAAGGGCACGACCAAGCCGGAAGATCTGAAGCAGCAAGGCAAAGACCTCCTCAAAGGATTGTTCGGGCGGTAACCGATGCCGCTTGGGTTCTGGCGCGGCAGCACCGCCTGGCCAGCTCCCCTCTAGGGTCGTTTGGGCTTAGTGTAGCTGTTTAAGAATAGGAGACGGATAACTGGCACCTCATTACCCTGGGGTACAGTTCGACACGACGCGTTAGCGCAGCGGCACCTCACCCTTCTCCTCACCAAGGAGGATCGCCATGCTGAAAGAATTCCGGGACTTCGCGATGAGGGGTAACGTCCTCGATATGGCCATCGGCGTCATTATCGGCGGCGCCTTCGGCAAAATCGTGTCGTCATTGGTGAGCGATGTGCTGATGCCGCCGCTGGGCCTGCTGCTTGGGAGAGTCGATTTCTCCAGCCTGTTCGTCAATTTGTCGGGCACACCTCAGCCGTCGCTCGCGGCCGCCAAAGCCGCCGGGGCCCCGACGCTGAACTACGGCGTCTTCCTGCAGACGGTGTTCGACTTTCTCATCATTGCCTTCGTCATCTTCATGCTGGTCAAGCAGGTCAACCGCTTCAAGAAACAACCACCGGCCGGTCCCCCCACCACAAAAGATTGTCCTCAGTGTTTGTCGACGATCCCGATCAAGGCGACGAAATGCGCGCATTGCACCTCTGCCGTGTAAGCGCGTGGTGACTGACTCATACAAACAAGGAGAACACTGATATGAGATCCATGACAACTTCGATGCTGGTATGGGCGCTCGCGGCGCTCGCTGGCTGCTCCACCTGGAATCCGGTCTGCTGCGACGGCGGCTACGAATACCGCCATCGGAATCAATGGGAAGCCGACAAATCGGCCGCCGAGATGGCCGCCCGCCTCGCGGCGTTGGAACGGGAACGGCAACGGCTGGCCGACGAGCTGGCGGCGGCCAAGCGAGAGAACGGCGCCCTGAGCGGCCGCGCGACCGACTTGGAACGGCAGCTGGCCGACCGCGACCGGGATCTCGCCGCGCTTCGCGCGGGAGCCGGCGACGCCGCCCGACTGGCCGGACAACTGTCTTCCGCACAAAGCGATCTCGCCCACGCGCAGCAGCGGGCGACCGAAGTCGAGCAGCAGCTAGCCGCTGCCCGGCAGCGGACCTCTGAACTCGAAGCCCAATTGGCGGCTGCAACGGGCGTCGCGGGAGAGAAAGATCGGCTCGCCGCCGACTTGGCTGCGGCGAAACAGCGCAACGCGGAATTGGAAGCCCAACTGGCCTCGGCTCGCGCACAGGCCTCAGGCCTGGTGGCCGCTTCGGGCGATAAAGACAAGCTCGCGGCGGACCTCGCGGCGGCCAACCAGCGGGCGGCATCGTTGGAGGCCCAGCTCGCCGGCATGCAAGGGGCATCCGGCGAAAAGGACCGGCTCGCCGCCGACCTGGCCGTGGCGAAATTACGCATCGCCGAACTCGAGCGGCAACTGGCCGAGCGCGACAAGGAATTGGCGGGGCTGCGCGGCGACCTTTCCGCCGAAATGGCCAAGCTGAAGGAAGCCCAGCGCGGGCTCGTTCGGGCGCTGCGGCCCCAGATCGACAAAGGCAACATCATGGTCGATTTGAACAACGAGCGCCTGCTGATCAACCTGGCGTCGGGCTACCTATTCGCGTCCGGCGAGGACCGGCTCAAACCCGCCGGCGCGGACGCGTTGAAACAGGTCGGAGCCATTCTCAAGGATTTCCCGGAGTACAAGGTCGCCGTCGACGGCCACACCGACAACCGTCCGATCCGGAGCGAACTCAGAAAGACATTTCCGTCGAACAAAGAGCTCTCGGAGGCCCGCGCGGCCAATGCGGCGAAAGCGTTGGGCGAGGGCGGGCTCACCGCGGTCGTCACTCACGGCTATGCGGACACTAGGCCGGTGGCGCCCAATACGACGGACGCCGGGCGCGCGAAGAACCGCCGTGTCGAAGTGGTGGTGACCAAGTAGCGAGACGGAGTCCAAACAGATGGCGGGGCGGCGCCCCCTTCATGGACCGCCGCCCCCGCGCCATGGAACACCGATTACAGCTGACAGGTATTGTGCTCCGCGGTCCCCGCGACGGCATCACCCGGCACCGTGGCGAGAATTTTGTAGTGGCCGAGCCCGAGTTCCTTCCCGAAGGCTTCCCCCACCAGCACGTCCTGCACATGCTGATGGTCCCACGCACGGAAATAGGAGCGGCCTTCTTTGAGGCCGTCGAACTCATGGCCCTCCAGGGCCTTGAGGACCGCTCCGGTGTCCGTGGTGCCCGCCCGGCGAGCGGCTTCGAGAATTTGCGACATCGCGGCATAGCCCAGATAACACCGTGACGTCGGCGTGTGGTTGTACTTGTCGATGACGCCTTGAATGAAGCGCCGGGAGCCCTCCGTGTTGATCTTCGGGTCCCAGATCAGCCCCCACACACCGGCGTTGTTGGCATACCCGAGCGGCCGACCGATCTGCTCGCCGCCGATCAGGCCGCCGACGCCGATCTTGTCTTTGGCCAACTCCAACTTCGTGTAGCCCTTCAGCGCATGGACGAGATCCCACCCGTAGAGATTGAGGACGACGGCGGTCGGATGTTTCTCTTTCGCCGCCGCCAATGCGGAGGTGAAGTCCGTGGAGCCGAACGGCATCAGCGCTTCTCCGACGAACTCCACACCGTGGGCCTGCCCGGCCGTCACCATGGCCTGGGCCATGGCTTTGCCGTCCAAGTTGCTCGTCGTGAGCATGTACCAGCGCGTGCCCGACGCTTTCACGAGATGAGGGACCACTGCCTGCGCCAGCATGGTCGCGTTGGGCATGAACACGAACGTGTGCGAGTTGCACGCGGCGCCCGTCAAGGCCGGCTCATGCGCGCCGGTGACCATGAACAACTTGTTTTCCTTCTTCGCGAATTCTGACACGGCCAACGCACAGTCGGCGTTGAACGTCCCCATAAGAACATCGACGCGGTCTTCCTTGACGAATTTGGTCGCCGCCTTCAACGCCTGCTCGGGATTGGACGCGTCATCGGCTTCCAAAATGACCACGTGCCGCCCCAGCACGCCGCCGCGCTTGTTGTAGAGATCGACCGCGACGTTCGCCCCATGGACGTCATGGATGGAGGACGTTTTATAGGGGCTCGACAGGGGATCGATGATGCCGATCTTGATCGGTTCCGCAGCGTGGGCTGTTCGAATGCCTGGGGACAGGCCTGAAAGCCTTCCGGCCAGATCGTTGAACAGCAGCGCACCACCGGTCAGGGCTGACATTTTTAAGAAATTCCTGCGAGAGAGATTCTTCATGGTGTGACTCCCGTTTGTCATCGACCGTTGATTTTCCGCCATTCTTATCGCCCTCGTTGAAATCGGACGTCAGCCCTCTCATCCAAACCGCTCAGGAGGTGACCGTCCGCAATCTGGTCTCCAGGCCTGTAATTTTTGCCTGCAACGATCTCACAAGCTCCTCGACCTCTTCAAGCGAGTATCGGGGTGTGATGTACTTCGAGCAGTTCCAGTCGAATGAGACGACCTCGATGAACACGAGTCGCTCCACCATCGGCCGCCTCTTCGGATCGCTCAGCTGTGCAGCATGCTCAGGATGGCACCGGGCGTCCTCGACACGAGCACGGCCGAGAATTTTTAGTCGCTCTCGGTTCTTATAATCCATGAGGAACAACGCCACGCGGTCGTTGATCGAGAGGTTGCCGGTGCTCAGCAGCTGTCGGTTACCCCTGTAGTCGGCAAAGGCCAGAGTCGATTCACCGATGACTTGCAAGAACCCCGTAGGTCCCCCGCGATGTTGAACGTACGGCCACCCGCTCTCACTGACGGTCGCCAGGTAAAAACTGTCCCGCGCGGCGATAAATTCAACTTCAGCTCGACCCAACAGGTCCCGCTGTGGACTCACCGCGACCTTCCCCCGGATCCCGTAATACTGTTCCTGCGCCCGACAGACGGAGTCTGTAAACATGAGATGAAGATATTTCGCTGCCATGGGATTCTCTCACCGTCTTCCTCGCAATCCTGGCCACAAGCCTGGCTTCAGGGGATGCGTGGCTTAAAACACCACGGCATTCCACCCCTCGGCGATATATCGCCGAAGACTCAGGAGTCCGGCGGTCTCGGCTAGGGGATGGTCTTTCACGATCGACACCCCGCATGAGTTCAGACCCTCCGTCGCTCCAAACACCTCCGCACATCCGCACGATGCTCCCTGGACGGTGTCGCGCACCGAATTGTAGAGGCGGTTGGCCGGATGTGAGAGTTTGGTCAACTCAGCTGGCCACCGCGTCCCGGCCCCGTTGAACACCACGGCAACTTCGTCCCCCTTCTCTTTGCATTCAGATGCCAGAGCGAGGGCGTTAAACACTCGACCCAGCGCGTCTTCAGATCCGCTCTTTGGATCGGACAGGATGATGATGGCGGTCTTCATAATGCCTCCGTTTGAGAGTTGTGGCTGGTCGCATGGCGGATGCTGCGCCTGGGTCGACCAGGGCGCATATAACTTACAATTTATACTTTTGACGGTTATACGTAGGAAAGGTTAACTTGTCAAGAGGCCATTTGCCGGTTAACGCCCAAGGGCGTGAAAGAACCCTATGCGCGGGCGGACACAGCCGTTCTTATTCGTGGGCGGTCATCCGTGCCTGGACTTCATCAACACCCAGATGATGGTGAAGGGGCAGCTCACCGATCTTCTGGAGCGATTCGAAGACCTCGGCTCCTGGCTACTTCAAGCCAATCTTGTCACGAAGGCCCAATGGAAAAGCATCTCTACGCAGTTGGATCACAGAGAGCAGGAAGGGCTGCTTGAAGAGGCGAAGACGCTTCGTGCCACGCTCCGGGTTGCGGCCGATCGGATCGTCGCCCGGAAGACGATTCCTGATTCGACATTCGACGCGATCAACCGAGTCCTATCCCGACGCCCCGGCTATCCGCAGCTGGTTCGAATAAGAGAAGGGGGGGTTGAGCGGCGCTTTCATTTCGTGGCCATGCCCAAGGAGAGCCTGCTGCCCCTGCTCGCCGAAGCAGCGAGCGACCTGCTGTGTCTCCCCGATTTGTCCCTGGTCAAAAAATGCGGGAACCCCTCTTGTGTCCTGTACTTCTATGATTCGACCAAGAATCACACGCGGAACTGGTGCAGCATGCAGCTCTGCGGCAACCGCATGAAGGTGGCCGCCTATTTCCGCCGAAAGAGGCGCACACCCCAGCGTTGATCATGGGCAGATATGCCTCGAGCACGGCTGGGGACATCTTTGCTCAGCTATACTGATCCCAGGTATCGCACTGTTTGATCGCCCAGAACACCGCCTCCTTCAGCTTCTTCAGTTGGACGTTGTCGGGATCGCGGATGGCCTGCAGTTTCTTGTCGATATCGTACAAGGGCTGGATGGACCGCTTGTCGGGAATTTTCCCCAGCGCCCACGCCACTTCAGTCAAGACCGCCCAATCGGTCTTGGGATTGCTCAACTTGGCCAGCAGCGGAGGCACCACCGAGGCATCACCGTGAATCCCCCCGATCTGACCGAGCCCCTTGGCCGCGGCGGCCTGGATTTCAGGCTGTGGGGCCGTATTCATGATGTCTACGAGGAGGGGAATACCGTCCTTGCCGAGATTGCCCATCGCCACCAACGCCTGCTTGGCAAGATCCCGGTCTTTCAGCACCTCCTTCAGCTTGGGCAAGGCCTCGTCTGCCTGCATCTCGCCCAGGAGTGAAATGACCTTCACCTTTCGCGCCTGACTGGTGTTGGGATCATCCAAGAGTTTGATCAGCCGGTCCGGCTGTCCCCACTCCGCCGTCAGCAAGAGGGGAAACTCATATTTCTCAAAGGCCTCTTCCAGTTTAGCCATGGCAAACGCGCTGGCATCGGACGCTTGGGCAGCCTGCGCGGCTTGGCCGGCGTCTTCAAAATCGGTCCGCACTTCTTTCTGCCATTTGATTTTCATATCCCCGAGAAGGTACGTCAGTTGGCACGCAGGCCCCTTCCACAGGCGAGAGGGGGAGTCGGGCAAATCGGCATCGCCTCCCGCGGCCGTCGTTCCTTCCCAAGTCTTCCGCTGCTCGCACTTGATCTTGAAGGCGGCATCATGGGGCTTTGTCCGATCCTGGACGACCGTATAGCCGAGTTCACCGAGACGCCGCGCCGCCACGTCGACAAACGGCTGAGCATCGCTCGCGCCCTTGTCGGTAAGCGCGATGGCCTCCACGAGCACGGTTTGAATCTTGGCCAGCTGAGCCTTTTGCTCGGGTGTGAAATACTCCCGATACGCAAACGCAGACGACGTGTCGATACCGACGAGACACAGGACCACTACACTCACCAACAATATAGGTCGCATAGATCACACCTCCTTGAGAACAAGCGAGGTACAGTGCCGATGAACTATCGATAAATCCGGAGTCCCTCAATGACAAGGTCGGATGACCGCGGAGCGCACTGGGAGCATTATACCCTGTCGCCCGCTTAACCTCATGTCCCTCTTTCTCTCGCCGGCCGCAGGCCGACGGACTCCACCCCGCCGCTCGCGGCGGTTCGTCTCCGTTCAATTGTGTTGTCGGCCCGTCAAACCCACCCGTCGTAGGGTTGACACTTGGAGGCGTCCGACGGTACAAAAGCTGTACAACATCGCGTGTTTTTGCTGTCTCAGGCACCGCACCGACAGCCCCGCGGACATCCCCACTGTGCGAGAGTGGCGGAACTGGCAGACGCGCGAGACTTAGGATCTCGTGGGCAACCGTGGGGGTTCAAGTCCCCCCTCTCGCACCATCACACGATACCGGACGCCGGGGAAAACCGGCCACGGCGGCAGAAGGATACTGTACCCATGACGATGCATCTCGAAGTGACGGAACTGGGACCGATGAAACGGGCCCTCAAGATCGAAGTGCCGGCTGAAGAAGTGACGCAGCGTTTTTCGCGCGCCTATACCGAACTCAACCGTCAAGTCCAGGTGCCGGGCTTCCGTCCGGGGAAAGCCCCTGTCGCGATCTTGGAAAAACGCTACGCCAAGGCCGTGGAAGAGGACGTGATCCGGAGCCTCGTGCCGGACTACTACGACCGAGCCATCAAGCAGGCCGGCATCAGTCCCGTCCAGGTTGAGATCCCGCCGCTGGAACGCGTGAAGATCAAGAAAGGCGCACCGTTCACCTTCACGGCAACGGTGGAAATCAAGCCCAAGATCGAGCTGCGCGACTACAAGGCTCCCAATCCCATCTCCCTGAAACCGGACACGCGCACGGTCACCGAGGAGCAGGTGGCTCGCGCCCTGGACGTGCTGCGTGAACAACAGGCTCGACTGGACGCGGCGCCGGCCGGCACCGCGCTCGCCGAAGGGGACTACGCGGTGGTCGACCTGGAAGGATTTCTCGACGGCACGCCGCTGGACGGCACAAAGAAAGAAGGGCAGCTGCACCGGGTAGGGTCGAATGCGGCTGTGCTCGGCATCGAGATCGATGCCCATCTCCTCGGCAAACGCGAGGGGGAAACCGTTGAGATTCCACAGGCCTATCCGGCCAGCCATCCGGATCACCGGGTGGCGGGAAAGACGGTGCAATTCCGTCTTACTGTGAAAGGGGTCAAGCGCAAGGTCTTACCGGCGCTGGATGACGAATTCGCGAAAGACTGTGGCCCCTACACCTCGCTTCAGGAAATCAAGGAGAAGCTGCGGGGTGAAATGGAAAAGGCCCTCAAGAAGGATATTGAAGAGGCGTACAAGGACACGATCCTCAAGCGCCTGGTCGACACGCATCACTTTGATCTCCCCGAAACGCTGGTGCAGCGGGAATTGGACGCCATCGTGCGGCAGAAGCTCCAGGAACGACACCGGACCCGCGCCATCGACCCGGCCCCGGCCGTCGAAGCCGACGAAGTGAAACGGATTCGCGACGAGCACCGCGAAGAAGCCCAGCGGCGCGTGAAAGTCGGCTTGATTCTCGAAGCCATCGCCGAAAAGGAAGGCATTTCCGTCGGCCAGGAAGATTTGAACCACGAGGTCTCCCGGCTGGCCAGCGAGCTTCGGGTACCCGTCGCCGACCTCGTCAAGATGATTCAGGCCGGCGGTCAGGATTCCATCGAGGAGTTGCGGGCGAGAATCTTGGCCGACAAGGCGTTGGATTTCGTCTATCGCCATGCAGTGATTCAAGGGTAGGCGCGCTGCGCGCGCCCCTCGACGGCGCAGGCGCCTGTCCCGGAAAGGATTTGACGACATGTTGGTGCCCATCGTAGTGGAACAAACGAACCGCGGTGAACGTGCGTACGACATTTATTCGCGCCTGCTGAAAGACCGCATCATCTTTCTCGGCGCGCCGATTGACGACGTGTTCGCCAACCTCATCATCGCCCAGTTACTCTTCCTGGAGGCCGAAGACCCGGAGAAGGACATCAATCTGTACGTGAACTCGCCGGGCGGCAGCGTTACCGCCGGTCTGGGCATCTACGACACGATGCAGTACGTCAAGCCGCCCATCAACACGATTTGCCTGGGCCAGGCGGCCAGCATGGGCGCGTTGTTGTTGGCGGCGGGCACCAAGGGCAAACGCTACGCCTTGCCGAACGCCCGAGTCATGATTCATCAACCGCTCGGCGGGTTCCAAGGCCAAGCGACCGAGATCGATATCCATGCGCGCGAGATTCTGAAGATCCGGGAACGGCTCAACGAGATCCTGGCCAAGCACACCGGCCAGTCGATCGAAAAGATCGCCCACGACACGGAACGCGACTATTTCATGTCCGGGGAGGAAGCAAAAAAGTACGGCCTCATCGACGAGGTCATCACCAGACCGCCGAAAACCATCAAGTCATCCGAAGCCGGCGACAGCGCAAAAGACGGGGCCAAAGCCAAGTAACACAGGAGGATGCATGGCCAAGCAGGAGAAGATGGATCGACATCTGCGGTGCTCGTTTTGCGGCAAGAGCCGGGACGAGGTGCGCAAACTGATCGCCGGGCCGACGGTCTACATCTGCGACGAATGCGTCAATCTCTGCAACGACATCATTGCGGAAGATTGGGAGGAAGCCAAAGAGGAGATCTCTTCAAAACTCAAGAAGCCCGCAGAGATCAAACACCATCTCGATCAATACGTGGTCGGGCAGGAGCGCGCCAAACGCATCCTGTCGGTCGCGGTCCACAACCACTACAAGCGGATTTCCTCCAAGGAAAAAGAGGTCGACGATATCGAGCTGCAGAAGGGCAACATCCTCATGGTGGGCCCGACCGGCACGGGCAAGACGCTGCTGGCACAAACGCTCGCCAAGTATCTCGACGTGCCGTTTACCTTGGCCGATGCCACGACGCTCACCGAAGCGGGTTACGTCGGCGAAGACGTCGAGAATATCATCCTGAAATTGCTCCAGGCGGCGGACTACGATGTGGAGCGCGCTGAACGCGGGATCGTCTACATCGACGAAATCGACAAGATCAGCCGGAAGAGCGACAGTCCGTCCATCACACGGGACGTCTCCGGCGAAGGCGTCCAGCAGGCGCTGCTCAAGCTGATCGAGGGCACGGTGGCCAATGTGCCGCCGCAGGGCGGCCGGAAGCATCCCCATCAGGAATTCATTCAGGTCAACACCAGCAACATCCTGTTCATCTGCGGCGGCGCCTTTGTCGGCCTGGAACAGATCATCGAGCAACGGCTCAATCGGAAATCGATGGGATTCGGCGCGGAAGTGCGCGGACGGGGAGACGTACGCCTGGGCGACCAGTTGGCCAAAGTGCAGCCCGAAGACTTTTTAAAATATGGACTCATCCCAGAGTTTGTCGGCCGGTTGCCCGTCGTCGCCACGCTGGAAGAGCTGGACGAGCGGGCGCTGATCCGCATTCTGACCGAGCCGCGCAACGCGCTCACGAAACAGTATGAAAAACTGCTGTCGTTCGAGAAGGTCAAGCTCAAGTTCACTGACGGCGCCTTGGGCGCGGTGGCGCGGAAGGCCTACGCTCAAAAGACCGGCGCCCGCGGACTCCGGGCCATTCTCGAAGAGGTCATGTTGGACGTCATGTATGACGCGCCTTCACAGAAGCAGATCAAGGAAGTCGTGATCACCGAAGACGCGATTGCCGGCAAGAATCCTCCCATCCGCATTTTCGAACAGGATAAAGACGCCAAGACCGCCTGATCTCGCCTCTCACCCCCGGCTGCCCGAGGGCAGCCGGGGGGCGCCGCTCTCTCCCAGCCGATGTGCAAAACTCGCGGCTTTTCTCGACAAGGGGAAACCCTGCGCTATACTTGCCAAAGAGACGTCCGGTCGAGGAGGGCCTCCGTGAAATATCCCGTGTCATCCAGTCTTCGCCACAAGGGCAAAGTCCTCGAGCTCGACGCCGCGCGGGAAGTCGTGACGCTGTTGGGTATCAACGGCGACCCGATCGGCAGCCTGTCGTGGGACTTCGTCATCGATCAAATCCTGGCCTATCGCAAACCGCCCATCCAAAAAGAAGTACGGTCGGAACCCCGCATCGCGTTGGCCTTCCGCGTGCGGTATAACACGCCCGAGGGTCAACGCTTCGAGAGCCGCGCGGGCGGCATCGGAGGCGGCGGCCTGTTCATCGAGAGCCAGGCCCCCTTGCCGGTTGGGACGAAACTGGTGATGGAATTTTCGCTGCCGGAACACCCGTCGGAATGGCTGCCGGCCAAAGGCGTCGTGGCGTGGGTCTGCCCGAAAGCGGATCAATACACGTTCAGCCCGGGGATGGGCGTGCGCTTTTCCGAGATTCATCCGGACACGCGAGACCGGATCTTGGAACTCGTCAAAACCGTACAAAAGACGGAACAGGCGGCCTAAACGAGGGCCTCAACGCGGAGTAGGACACGGGATGAAGTTCTCGGTCATTTCAACGGCGGGACATCAAGGGAAATCATTGCGCGTCGATGTGGAACAGGAATCGATCTACGTCCACGACGTGTCGGGCAAGGCGCTCGGAGCCATCCCCTGGGGCGCGATTATCGAACGCGTGCTGGCCAGCGACGAGGATCAGCGTTTCGCCCATTGCCGTGCTCATCCGCGCGCGCCCTTGGCCGTGAAGGTGCGGTACACGACGCCGGAAGGAAAGACATTCGACAGTTTGACCGGCGGCATCGGCGGCGGAGGGCTCTTCATCGAGAGCGGCACACCGCTGGCGCCCGGGACGGACTTGTCGGTGGAGTTTGCGCTGCCCGACCGTCCGTGGGAAAAGCTGAAGGCAAAGGCCAAGGTGGCCTGGACCAGGAACAAGCCCGAGCGCTATTTGCTGTTTCCCGGTATGGGCGTCCAGTTCACGGAGATCGACGGCAAAGCCCAATCGATGTTAGTCGACTTGGTGGAGGCCCTCAATCGGAGCCGGACCCCTTCGTAAGCGCCGCCCGGCTCTGTTGCAGCCAGCGGCGGAGCCCGGCGCTCGCGTCACGCAGCGCGGCACCATCGAGTTTCGCCACCACCGACCGATCCCCCACAAACCCGAGCCGGTAGGCGGCCTCTGTGCGCACCCCTTCGGCCCGATCGCGCGCCAGCCGCTCCACGAGCGCCGGCACCGCCTCTTCTCCGCTGATTTCGGCCAAGGCTGCGATGGCCCATTGACGCACCATCGGGTCAGGATCCTCCGCCGCCTCGGCGAGAGCCGCGGTCACCCGTGACGTCCGTCCCTCTGCGGAGAGGAGCGCATGGCCGGCCGCTCGCCGCACCGCCGCCTCGGGATCCTGCAATAACACTGCAAGGCGGTCCAGCATCGACGGCTGCCATTCCGCAGCGGCAAGCGCCTGAGCGGCCGCCCGGCGTACGTCTTCGTCCGGATCCCGTAAGAAACCGATCAGGGCCTCGCCGATGGAAGAATTCACGGATGGCAATCGGCCCAACGCGCGGGCCGCCGCTTCACGCACGGCGGCGTCGGAATCATGCAGCGCCTCCGTGAGGAGCGGCGCGGCAGTCGGATCTCCAATTTTCCCCAGCGACTCGGCCGCGGTGCGCCGGACCAGAGGATCGGGGTCGCGCAGCAGTGGGGAGAGCAGCTCCTGTGCGCCCTGCGGATCGGGCGGAACGGTGTCATAGCAGCCGGCAGCGGCGAGGCCGTAGAGACAGGCGATCCAGCAGAGGATGGGCCAGAGATGGTGATAACTAGTATGGAAAGGGAGCACACGCGACCGAGCGATCACGCGGGCTTGGGGGGCTCTTCCTGCACAGCAGGGAGTTCCTTCGCCGCCTCAATGGATTGCTCGATTTCTTTTTGAGCGGCATCCATTTCGGCTTGAATCGTCCGCATCTGGGGGTCGACGCTGTTGCGCACATCGGCGACCGCCTGCCGAAAGGTCCGCAGCACGTCACCGACCCCTTCTCCGAGATGCTGCATATCCTGTGGAGAAATCCCACCGGCTTGCGCTTGGGCGGCTTTTTGTTTCAGCGCCGCTTGCTGCGCCTGCACCCGCGCCACCGCTTCCTTGTTCACGATGGCCGACGGACGCTTGGCCGCCGGCTTAGCCTGTGCCCCGGGCGGGAGCGGCGGATATTGGGCGCGCGACACCGGTGCCGGCGCGGCCGCCCGTTCTTCCATGGAAAGGACTTGTGACCCCGACGTGGACGCCGCCGGTTGAGCAGCCGACGCTGCGGGCCTCGCCGCCTGAGGTCCCTGCGGCCCCATATTGTACAAGAGCGAGGCCGTGGTGCCGGGCGTCAACTCCGGGCCTGGCGCATAGGGCATGTTCGGTCTGGCGGCGGAGGACGAAGCCGGTGCGGCGGGCTGCGCGGAGGCTTGGGCCGGCTGGGCCTGTTCAGGCGCCTGGGCCGGGGCGGCCGCCTGCTCGACAGGAGGCGGCGGCACGTCCGCCACTTCCTTCTTGAATCCTCGGAGCGCTTTCCCGACCCCTTCTCCGATCTGCGGCAACCGTCCGGCTCCGAAGATGATGAGGATAATCGCCAGAATAATGATGAGCTCGGAAAATCCCATCGTCCCGAACATGCCGACACCTCGTGGGCCGTAGAAAATGGACCAGGCTGACTCTAGCCGCCACAGCGAGCTGGTGTCAAGAAAGCGGCCAGGAGACGGGCGCCCGCTGTGACTCGTCAGAGGATCGGGACGAGCTCCATCTGGAGCGGCTGGCCATAGACCACGGCGTCGTGATCGGAGATGTAGACATCGAGCTCGCTTCTGATGCCGAACTCTCCCGGCAGGTAAATACCCGGCTCGATGGAGAAACAGGTGCGTGACATGATCCGCCGGTTATCCTGTGTTTCTAAATTATCGATGTTCGCACCGTTGCCATGTACCTCTTCTCCGATGGAATGGCCGGTGCGATGAACAAAAAATTCTCCGTACCCGGCGCGGCGGATCTCATGACGGCAGACATCGTCGACTTCCCAACCGAAGGGCAGTCGGCCGGCGGCGGCCCGTTCACGGACAAAGGCCAGGGCCGCATCCCGTCCACGGCGGACAGTTTCGAACACCGTCCGGTGTTTCTCGGGAATCCGCGCCCCCGTGTAGCCGGTCCACGTGATATCGCCGTAAACGGCGCCTGGCGCGGCGCGCTTTGCCCACAAGTCGATCAACACGAGACAGTCCCGGGTGATCGGTGAGGACCCGCTTTCAGCGGGTCCGTAATGAGGATCGGCGCTGTGCGCATCGACCGCGGCGATCGGCGCGCTCGAAGTCGTCATCCCTGCCTCGCGGATCCTGGCCAAAATGAACTGCTGCAAATCGTACTCGGTCAGGCGCCGCGCTTTTGCGAGTGAGGACGCGACATGCGCAAAGGCCTCATCGACGATCCGGCGCAGCGCGTTCGTCGCGTATTCGTGCGAGGCCCGTTGCGCGTCCGTCCAGACCGCTTCAAACTGCTGGACGAGATCTGCCGAGCTGACCACCTCTGCGCCCAAGCTCCGGATCAACTCGACCGTGCCGGCATCGACCCGCGAGACATACGGCACGGCGTTGAGCGGCGAATACTGCATGGCGATGCGCCGTCGGCCATTGAGGATCGACGACAGCCGCGCCCGCTGCTCCTCCCAAGAGACATACAGCTGCTCGTGTCCGGGCAGTTCGGACAGTACATGGGGCTCGATGCGATGAAGCAGCTTCACCGGAGTGCCTTCCGCCGGAATCCAGTAATACCAGCGTCTCGTCACGTGGCGCGCGGGATCGAGCAGGAGTACGCGATAGGCCAGGGGATCGCTTCCCCGAAAGTCGTAGAAGAGCCATCCGCCCAACGCGTCGCTTCCGCGTAACGCCTGCTGGATGGCGGCAATCCGGTTCTCGTGCGCCGTCGGCATGGTGGTCGGCATCTTAGCGTCAGGTCGCCAAAGCCGTCAACGCACCCGACATGCTACAATGCGCGTGCATGCCGATCGACTCGCCGCCCGACGCTTCGCCTTTTCGCGTCACCCTGTTCTTCGGACCGGAACCGGTCGAAGGGCGACCGGAGGTGGTGGCGTGCGTCTTCAATGTGAAGAAACGGAGCTGGAAAGCCGGCGTCCAGGTGTCGGTGGAAATCGGCCGCTCCCAGTTGTCCGCTCTTGCAGAGCAGTTGCGGTTACCCGACCGTCTCGCACGTCCGCTGCAGCAACTCGATCCCGAGCAACGCTCCGATTACGAGTCCCGTGTGCCGGATCTCTTCGCGCAAGCCGTGAGCCGGTGCAAGCTTGAGCTGCAACTCGACCGCGGCATCAGCCAGGAGAACCCACGAGTCGCCGCCCATGAATGGGAGTCCGAGCTGACTCGCGTCATTCCTGCCAAGAGGGAGTATGTATTGTCCTACATCTTGACGGAGCTCGATTTAGCGGGCGATCCCTCATCTCCTTCATCCCATTAAACTCCCGATAGCGGCAGGGGGTTTGCATTCGTGGATGAATTTGTTATAACGCAGGCGGCGCCTGCACGATGTTTGTGCCGGCCGGTCTTGAGAGGAAGGAGGATTCTCACGTGAAACATGGTGGACTCTTCGGCAGACTCTCGCTCGTGGCACTGGTGGTCACTGTCGCCTTCTGTTTCATGATAACGGTACCGGCGTGGAGCCAGTCGTCTTCCACCGACACCCAGCAGGGGACGGCGTCCGGCGCTGGCATGCAAGCCGCCTCGGCCGTCGCCACCATCCTGTACTTTCCGCTCAAGGCGGCCTTCGCGATCGGCGGCGGCATCGTGGGCGGGCTGGCCTACGCGTTTTCCGGCGGCAGCGAACAGACCGCCAAAAATATCTGGATTCCCAGCATGTACGGCACCTACATCATTACACCCGAACATCTCACCGGCGACCGCGCCGTGCGATTCCTCGGCGTGGCCGCGGAGGAGCCGGCCTCGGCCGATGCGGCCCCGATGGCCGTTCCGACAGAACCAGTCCAGTGACATGAAGCCTGTCATCGGCGTCACGCCAGATTTCAATGCCGGTGACAGAGCGGACATGGGCGGACGCGAGCCGACCTATTTCTTACGCGCCCGTTACATTCGGGCGATCGAAGAACTCGGCGGAATCCCGCTGATCCTGCCGTTGGTCGCGGGGCGAGCGGCGCGCCGGCGCCTGTTGGACGGCGTGGACGGATTGCTGCTCACCGGCAGCGGTCCCGATCTGCCGCCGCGCCTGTACGGCGAGCGCCAACGCTATCCCTTTCCGCTCGTCAGCGAACGCCGCGCCGACTTCGAGCTCGATCTCGTCCATCAAGCCAGGGCACGGGATCTTCCGCTGCTCGCGATCTGCGGCGGCATGCAAACGGTCAATGTCGCCTGCGGCGGCAGTTTGTACCAGGACATTCTCTCGCAGGTGCGCGAGGCCTTGAACCACCGCCAGAAAACCACAGCCGTGCTCCCGTCTCATGCCGTCACGGTGTCGCCGAAGAGCCTGCTCAGAAAGGTTGTCAACCGAGCGCGATTGATGGTGAACAGCTCGCACCATCAATCCGTCAAGATCGTCGCCCCGTCTCTCGTCGCGAGCGCCGTCGCGCCGGACGGGATCGTCGAAGCCATCGAGTCGCCCGCGCACCGCTTTCTCCTGGCCGTGCAGTGGCACCCGGAATTCCTCTTTGAGCGGCACACCCCCCATCGCCGGCTTTTCGAAGCGCTGCTCCGTGCCGCGAGGCGGACCCGCGCGTGACCGCTTTCCATTCGGACGCGCCCGGGCCTGCTATACTTGACGACATATGGAGCCGTATGCCGCCGATCAGGCCGCCGCATCTCCGGCTCCGCCCCTCTGCGGGAGTTCCGTGATCAGCAGCCTCTTCCGCACGAAGCCGATCGAGCAGATTCTCGCGGACGCCGACCATCCCGACCATCGGCTGAAAAAAACCTTGACGGCCTGGGACCTGACCGCCCTCGGCATCGGCGCCATCATCGGCACCGGCATTTTCGTCCTGATCGGGACGGCGATCGTCGGCGATGCGCACCGGCCCGGCGCCGGCCCCGGCATTATTCTCTCGTTCGTCCTCTCCGGGCTCACCTGCGCGCTGGCGGCCCTCTGCTACGCCGAATTCGCCGCCATGATTCCGGTAGCCGGATCGGCCTATACCTATTCGTATGCCACGCTGGGCGAATTTCTCGCCTGGATCACCGGCTGGAATTTGATCCTGGAATACGGGGTGGCCTGCGTGGCCGTCGCGATCGGGTGGTCGGGGTACTTCAATAATCTGCTGCTCCTCGCCGGCCTTGAATTGCCGCACTGGGCCACGCACCCCCCCGGGGGACCGGACGGCGGCATCGCCAACCTTCCGGCGGCCATCATCGTGCTCCTGGTCACCATCATCCTCGTCATCGGCATCAAGGAGAGCGCCCGCGCGACCGGTATCATCGTCGCCATCAAGCTGGCCGTGATCCTGTTCTTCATCGCCGTCGGAGCCCCGTCCGTGGACATCGCGAACTGGACCCCGTTCATGCCGCAAGGTTTTGCCGGTGTCGGCGCCGCGGCCGCCATCATCTTTTTCGCCTACATCGGCTTCGATGCGGTCTCGACCACGGCGGAAGAGGCGCGCCACCCGCAGCGCGACCTCCCCATCGGTATCATCGCGTCGCTCGCGATCTGCACCGTCCTCTACATTGCGGTCGCCGCGGTGCTCACCGGCTTGATTCCCCATACACAGATCGACATTCACGCGCCCGTGGCCGACGCGCTACGGCTGGTGGGGTTCAAGTGGGGCGCCGCCGTGGTGGCCATTGGCGCGGTGGCGGGCATCACAAGCGTGCTGGTGGTAATGATGGTCGGCCAGATTCGCGTCTTCTTTGCGATGTCGCGCGACCGGCTCTTGGGACCATGGCTGTCCGCGGTGCACCCGCGCTTCGGCACGCCGCACCGCGCGACCATCATCACCGGCGCGGGAGTGGCGGTGCTGGCTGCGTTGATTCCCATCGGCGACGCCGCCGATATGACGAATATCGGAACGCTTTTTGCGTTCGTCCTCGTCTGTCTCGGAGTCATCATCCTGCGCTATACCAAGCCGAACCATCCGCGCCCGTTCCGCCTGCCGCTGATGCCGCTGGTGCCAATCCTGGGCATGCTGGCCTGTCTCGGGCTCATGGCCTTTCTTCCCGGACTCACCTGGATTCGCTTCGGCGTCTGGACGATCGTCGGCATTGTGGTCTACGCTGCGTACGGGCTCCGCCACAGCAGACTCGCCGCGGACACGACCGGACACTGAGCTTCCGCCCGTTCTCACCGGAGATGGAATGGATCCGTAGGACCATCCCGCCGATGGCCTCGCGAGCCAACGAGGTCATCGGCCAGTCTTAGGAATGGTTCTGCGAGCTGGGCTGGGGCGTGGATGCGGTGGTGGCCGCCGGCGCAGCGGCGGGCGCAGGGGCAGGCGCGGCTCCAGGGGATGCCGCTGCAGGAGAGGGGTTCGCAGCCGTGTTCGGAGGAGTCGCCGCGGGCTTGGGCGGAGCGGCCGGTTTTGGGGGCGCCGGCTTTTCCGGTTTGATGCCGCCTTCCCAGGCGGGCCCGGAATACATATCGGCCGCCAGGCCTTTGCCTTTCCACTTTTCCTCAAAGTCGGCGGCGGCCTTGTTGGGCGTCTCCCCGACGCCCACCACGTCGTTCCAGGGATAGACCCTGGGACCGATGCGGCAACCCGTGTCGGTACGCTTCAGGTACAGCGCAATGGGATTGCCGCGGTAGGGCCCGAGATAAATGTGAACGCAGCCGACGTATTCGAGCAGCGAGGCCATGCCGGTCTCCAGAAGGGTGCATGATGCCACAAGAGGTCCGGTGCAGGCAAGGTTGAGGGTCAGGAAGTCGGCGAGGTCACCGGAGCCCTCTCGAGCGGCTGCTTGCGGATCATGAAGACTCCGAGAGTCAGGACCATGATCACCGCCACGTTCAGCCCCACGTCCATGAGGTACTGATAGAACTGCGTCTCGGTCATCGAGGGGAGATGAGACAGCTCCGCACTGGCCGTCAACACCCGTCTCGTGCAGGCGATAATCCCGACGGCCAAGTACGGTTCCAGGGTCAGCACTTCCGTCTGCAGAAATCGTACGACGGTGCGGAACAGCTCCAACAGGATGATGACGAGCAGCAGATCGTTGAGCAATTTCAATCCCGCCGGAAGCAGCCCGGCCTGGCCCGCCTTCATCAGAAACGTGTACCAGGCGTGGGCAAAAATCAGCATGCCGAGGATCAACAGGCTGAATCCCGCCGTGGCATACCCCAGGCGATCCAGCCATTCCATATAACCACACCACCGCTTCATCGTCTCGATCCGTCGGCCGGCTGAGTGCGCACTGTCCATGCTGCCCCCTTTCAGGCGTGCCCCGCCGGCCCATTCGGTTCCGGCTCAGGAGCCCGCATCTGCCCGAATTTCATCTCGCGCATGGAACTGAGGGTGAGCGTCGTGTAGGGAAAGAGTGTA
>CAZXRB010000006.1:315-46473 GCA_964642845.1 uncultured Nitrospira sp. | reverse complement strand
TGAGGGTGAGCGTATGCCCGCAACAGCGGATGCCCTGAAAGCCCGCCCCGCCGTCGATGATGATCACCCGCAGACCGCAGGAATCCGGATACAGCTTTTTTTCGTCGAGCACGACGGCGAGGGGAAGCGCGCCTTTGCGCCGGCCGGCCGGCGAGCCGACATCGGCCACCACATCCTCGGCGGACAGCTCGTGGTCACAGCAAAGAATCCCTTCGAAGCCCGCCCCGCCGCCCATCACCTTGACGACCAACCCGCAGGCATGAGGATGCCGCTTATGCTCGTCCAGAATATCGCCGCGCTTGATGGCCATACGGACCCTTTCTTTCTGGAGGCACAGGTCCGGCGCACACCGCGTCGGGCGCCGGGCAAATCAGACGAACGCCTTCGCGGCGCGTTCACGGGCCTGCTCAATGGAATGCAACAAGGCGCGGTGGCTCCGGCAGCCGACCGTGAGCGTGGCCTCCGACAGGCCGGCCGGCCGATACGGGTGCAGAAACCGCGCTTTGAGACGGGCAATGCGGGCGAGCGACTGCTCGAGTCGCTCCACGGAGACGGTGCCGTCCGCCACAGCCTTGTCCAGCGCCGTGATGGCGGCGACTTCTCGATTCCGATCTTTGCAGATCAGCGGCATGTCGCACCCGGCCACGACCGCGCGGACCGTCGCGTCTTCGATGCCGTAGTGGTCGATGATCGCGTGCATCTCCAAGTCATCCGTGAGCACGACGCCGTCGTACCGCATCTCTTGACGGAGCAAGGCGCCCACGATCATCGGCGACAGCGTGGCGGGCCGCTGATCGTCCAGCGCGCGGTAGAGGACATGGGCCGTCATCATGCTGGCAACCCCCTGCGCGGTGGCGCGGCGGAACGGAGGCAATTCGATCTCGTCCAACCGTTCCCGGGGCGCCGTGACGATCGGCAGTTCTTTGTGGGAATCGGCGTTGGTATCGCCATGGCCCGGGAAGTGCTTGCCACAGGCCACGACACGGTTGTCTTGGAGTCCGCCGATGGTCGCCAGACCGAGCTCGGCGACGAGGTCGGGCTCGGCGCCGAACGCGCGGTCGCCGATCACCGGATTGGCCGGATTACTGTTCACGTCCAGCACCGGCGACATGTTCATGTTGATGCCGACGGCGCGCAGTTCTTTGGCCGTGATGGCCGCGGCGGCATAGGCCATTTCGGAGGACCGGCACCGGCCCAACACATCGCAGGGCGGAAAAATCGTGAAGGACTTCGGCAGGCGAGAGACGCGCCCGCCCTCCTGGTCGATGGAGATCAACAAGGGAGCGTGCGGACTGCACCGCTGCAAGTCATTCGTCAACGCGACGATCTGCTCGACGGATTCGAGATTGCGGGAGAAGAGAATCACGCCGCCGGGCTTGTATTCCTTGAGGAAGGCCGCGAGCTCGGGAGTCACCGACGTGCCGTCGAACCCCACCATGAAGAGCTGGCCGATTTTCTCGCGGGACATCATCATAGGGGCAACAGCCGGGCTACCGCGACCGATCCATGAGGTATTGAATCAACAGCCTGGTGCCGATGCCGGTCGGACCCTTGGGAAGGTAGGCCCGCTCGCGCTCGCTCCAGTCGGTGCTCGCAATGTCCAAGTGCACCCAGGGGCTGTCGCCGACGAATTTGCTGAGGAACAGCGCCGCGGTAATCATGCCGCCGCCGCGCCCGCCGATGTTCCGCATGTCGGCCACGTCGCTCTTGAGCTGCTCGAAGTACTCGTCCCACAGCGGCATCTCCCACACCCGCTCGCCGGCCCGGAGCCCCGCCTTGCGGATGGATTCTTTGAGTCTCGCATCGGTGCCGAACATCCCGATCGCGAACTGCCCAAGCGCCACCACGCAGGCGCCGGTGAGGGTCGCAATGTCGATGAGCGCGGCCGGCTTGAACCGCGTGGCATAGGCGAGGCCGTCCGACAGAATCAACCGGCCTTCGGCGTCGGTGTTCTGCACTTCCACCGTTTTGCCCGACAGGGTCTTCACGACGTCGCCCGGCCGCATCGCCCGGCCGCCCGGCATATTTTCGGCGACTGGCAAGATGCTGATCACATTGAGCGGGAGCTTCAGCCGGGCCGCGGCGCGGATTGCCGCCAGCACCTCGGCGCCGCCGGTCATATCGGCCTTCATCTGTTCCATATTTTCGGCCGGCTTGAGCGAGATGCCGCCCGTGTCGAACGTGATCGTCTTGCCCACCAAGACGACGGGGCGCTCGTCCTTCTTTTTCGCGCCCTGGTACTGGAGAACGATGAACTTCGGCGGCTCATGGCTGCCTTTCGCGACGCCGAGCAGCGCGCCCATGCCGAGCTCTTCCATCTCCTTTTGTTCGAGGATCTTCACGCTGAGGCCGGTCTCCTTGGCAACCGCTTTGGCCTCCTGCGCGATTCGCGTCGGCGTCATGACGTTGGAGGGATGGTTGCAGAGATCGCGGACAAACACGGTCGCCTCCGCCGTCGCCGTCCCGCGGCGGATGCCTTCGCTGAGCAGACGGAGCTGCGAGCTGTGCGGCGCCAGGATGGACATGGAGGACAGGTCGCGATTCGCCGGTTCGCTGCGATAGACGGTGAACTGGTAGGTGCCGAGGATGGCGCCTTCGACCATGGCTTGCGCCACGTCCACGGGCGAAGCGCCGCGCGGCGTGACGCTCGGCAGCACGACCGTGAACGACCCGGCCTTGGCTTGACGAACCCGTTTCGCCGCATGGCCCAGCGCTTGCCGGATTTGATCGAGACCGAGATCTTTTTTCTTCCCCAGACCAACCAGAATCAGGCGCTTGGCCGGCACCTTACCTTGTGTATGGAAAACCGTCGCTTCGTTCGCCTTGCCCTCAAATTCTTTCGATTGCAGCAGCTCCCGCAGCGCGCCGCCCAACGTGCGATCCAGCACGGCCGCATCCTGCTTCGACAGCGCCTCGCCTTCACAATGCGTCAGCACCAGCGCTTCGGCGGCCTCCGTCTCGGCTCGTCCGGCCCTGGCTTCAACGTGCATGACCTTCATTCAACACTCCTTGTTCAAGCTGTCAGCTCTCAGACGCCCCGCATATCCGGCGCCCAGATGTACTTGTGCATTTGCATCTGAAACCGCACCGGCAGCCGATCCGCCAAGACCCATTCGGCCAAGTACCTCGGATCCAGCACGCCGAACACCGGACTGAACAGCACCGCGCAGCGGTCGGCCAGACGATACCGCGCGATCACCTCTTTGGCCCATTCATAGTCGGATCGATCCTGGACCACGAATTTCGCCTCGTCCTGCGGCCGCAACCGCTCGACATTGGGCCAGTGCATGCGCGCCGTCATGCCGCTGGCCGGACATTTGATATCGAGGATGATGTGGACGCGGGGATCCACCGCCGCCGTATCCACCGCGCCGCTGGTTTCCAGCAGGACAGTGACGCCGTCGTCACAGAGCCGGCGCAGCAAGTCGATCGCGTCCGGCTGGGCCAGCGGTTCTCCACCGGTGACCTCGACCAGCGGGCAGCCATAGGCCCGGACCCGTTCGACGATGGCTTCGATCGAGACATGCGTTCCGCCGTAAAACGCGTAGTCGGTGTCGCACCAGGTGCAGCGCAGCGGGCAGCCGGTCAGACGCACAAACACGCAGGGACGGCCGGCGAAGGAAGACTCGCCTTGAATACTATGGAAGATTTCAGTGACGCGCATGAATTTGCTTTTTCCGAATAATCAACAGATCGTTCAGATCAACAGATTCCCCTCATTTCCACTCCACAACGGGCCATCGCTGGCGCCGGGCGATGCGCGCCATGCCGCGAATCGGGTTGACCACCGTCGGATGGCCCACCGCGCGGAGGATTTCCAGATCGCCCGGACTGTCCCCGTATGCATAGCAGGCCGAAAGCTCCAGCGCCAGGTCCTGTGCCAACTGTTCGATCAGCAGTCGTTTGCCGTCCCCATAGGGCAGGGGCGGCACGAGATGCCCGGTATAGAGGCCATCCACCTCTTCCAGAATCCCGGCGAAGTAGCGGTCGACCTGCAGCGCGCCGGCGATCGGGTCGATGAGGAAGTCCAGCGATCCGCTCAGGAGGATGAGCGCATGGCCGGCTCGGCGATGCTCCTCGATCGCGCGCATCGCCGCCGGCGAAACCGACGGGCACAACTGTTCCCGGCAAAACTCCTCGCCGAGCGGCTCAATGACTTGGGCCGGCTTTCCGGCCAAATAGAGCTTCCGCTCACGAAGCGGTTGCAACGAGAGCGCCGGCCAATGGCGGCTCCACCAGCCGAGACTGGCCTGGACCTCCGGCCATCCCACGATCCGCCGCGTCCACAGCCACTGAAAAAACCGCACCTCACTGGCCAGTCCGGGGAGCAGCGTATTATCCACGTCGAAAAACGCGGCGACCTGACTCTTGAGGAGACGTGACGCGCGAGGCGTAGCGAGGGTCATACAGACCAAAGGATCAATCCGGTCCCCACTCCGGCCTACTCCGAAGCGCGGAGCGATTCTACCGGAGGGGTCCTGCGTTGACAAGAATTTTACCCGACTCCTATAATGCGTTTCGCTCTGCCTGCGAAGAGAGGCTTCTGTTGCAGGATGTTCAAACAAGCCTGCGACAAGGCCGCAGCAGAGTGAAGAGGCAACGCGTACAGTTCTCCTACGTGGAACCTCTGCACGATGCGAGAACGCCGTCGCAGGCTTTGTTTCAACATCCTGTTTAGGGCCGAAGTGGTGGAATGGCAGACACGCACGTTTGAGGGGCGTGTGGCGCAAGCCGTGCGGGTTCAAGTCCCGCCTTCGGCACCAAACCAAGCTTGCTCGTGCCGGCGGCTCATCCGGCGAAGCCGTCTTCATCATCGCCGTCGGAGACATACCTCCAGTGTTTCCGCCACACATAGGGGCCTCGTCCATTTAGGGAAGGTCTGATTAATTCAGCTTATTCAATGGCAGCATGTCGAATTAGCCAGATTTCTGATGCGTGCTTGTGCGTGAATGGCAATTAATCAGACCTTCCTTAGCTCTAGACTTTTCCTTGGCGTCATAGGACACTACCGCGCTTTCCAACGGCGTTCCGAGTCGCGGGGTGTGCGGCATGTCATTCCCCAGACGGACGATGCACCCGCCCTACTTGGCCGGCGGGGATTGGTCTAGCCGTCAGCGCTCTGCCCGACATGCGAGCTCTCGGCTTCAGCCGTTTCCCCTTTCCCCCACCAGACGCCCCTCTCAACGGCCCGCTGCGCGGCGCCGTCCTACCGCCCTTCGCGCAGGAGTGGTCGGATGAACCGGCCCCACCCGATTTCTGAGGCAGAGGCGCTGCAGTCGCAGGCGACGGACCTCGCGCGTGAGCTGGCCGAGCGGGCTCAGGAGACGCCGGCATGCCAGCGAGGCGGCAGGGGAGAGGACCTCCGCGACGAGTCGGCTGGGCTCCGGCTGCTCATCGAAGCCACTGCGGCCGAGACCGGCGAGGCATTCCTGGCTTCCTTCGTGGCGCAGCTCACCTCCGTCCTCTCTGTAGACTATGCCGTCATCGCGGAGGTGCTGGACGGCACCCCCCAGCGCGTCCGCGCTCTGGCCGTATCCGCGCCAGGTCAGCCGGGCGATCTCTTCGAGCATGACGTGGCGCGGACGATCTTCGGGAAGACGCTCGGCGAGCCCTTCAGCTCTGTGGAGCAAGGCGCGCGCGCCCTGTTCCCGGAATGTCCGCTGCTGACGGATACTCGGGCCGAGGGCTATTGCACGGTTCCGCTCAAGACCAAGGACGGAACAGTCATCGGGGTGCTGGCTCTGCTGCACAGACAGCCGCTGGACCTGCGCGATCGACGGCCACTCCTGCTCGAGCTCTTCGCCCCCCGAGCCGCCGCGGAACTCCAACGGACGCGCACCGACCGGAAGCGGGAGCACACCCTCGCCGATGTGCTCAATGTCATGGAGACGGTCCCCGACGTCCTGTTCACGCTGGATACCGGAGGCGGGTTGGTTCGATGGAACCGTGCCGTCGAGCGGGTCACCGGCTACAAGGCGGACGAACTCTCCGGAAAATCGGCACTGGATTTTGTACCGCCACAGGAACAGGAGCAGACCGCGCTCGCGATCCGACGGGCCTTGGCTGAGGGATGGGCGGAGTTGGCAGGACATCTGCTCACGAAAGACCGGCGGACTATTCCCTATCATTGGACGGGTGCGGCGCTGAAAGATGCGCAGGGCCGTCTCATCGGCATCAGCGGGGTCGGCCGGGACGT
The DNA here is from genome assembly GCA_964642845.1 of uncultured Nitrospira sp. Lineage (GTDB taxonomy): Bacteria > Nitrospirota > Nitrospiria > Nitrospirales > Nitrospiraceae > Nitrospira_D. The sequence continues at coordinate 40,277 of CAZXRB010000006.1, read as the reverse complement.
GTCGGAACAAACACGGGCCCAGGAAGAACTGGAGCGCCAGCGGCAGGATCTCGTCGAGGCGCAAGCGCTCGCGCACTTAGGGAGCTGGGCCTGGGACATCGCCTCAGGGGAGGTCATCTGGTCCGACGAGCACTATCGCATTTTTGGATATGAGCCGGGGACGATTGCGGTGGCGTATGAGACCTTTTTGACGGCACTCCACCCGGAGGATCATGACCGCGTGCTGCAGGCCGTCAACGACGCGTTGGCCGGGACGGCCCCCTACGACATCGAGTGCCGCATCGTCCGCCCCAGCGGGGACATTCGCAACCTCCACTGCCTCGGCCGGGTGCACCGCGATCGCGACGGTCGCCCTTCCCGGATGGAGGGCACGTCACTGGACATCACCGAGCGAAAACGGACGGAAGAGGCGCTCCGCGCCGGCGAAGAACGCTGGCAGCTCGCGGTGCGCGGCAGCAACGACGGGATCTGGGACTGGAACATTCGCACCGGCGAGGTCTTTTTCTCCGCACGGTGGAAAGCCATGCGGGGATACGGGGACCACGAGATGCCAAACGCGCTCGACGAATGGAGGAGTCGCATCCATCCGGAAGATCTCGACCGCGTGCTCCGGCGCATCGAGGCCTATCTCGATCGCACGAGCCCGGAGTTTTGCGAGGAATACCGGGTGCAACGGAAGGACGGCTCGTACCTCTGGGTGCTCGACCGCGGCGTGGCCCTGTGGGACGATCAGGGACGGCCGATGAGGATGGCCGGATCCGAGACCGACATCACCGCCCGCAAGCGGGCCGAGCAGGCGTTGCGGGAATCCGAAGAGCGGTATCGGATGCTGATCGATCTGTCTCCGAGCGGGATCTTCGTGTATGCCGACGGCAAGACCGTCTACGTGAATCAGGCGGCTTGCCGGATATTGGGCGCCGCCTCTCCGGAAGAGATTCTCGGCCGCCCGACCCTGCAGTTCGTGCACCCGGACTGCCACGCCGCGGTCCTCGAAAGCGCGCGCCTGCTGCTGGAAGGCGGCGAGCCGGTCAGACGCACCGAACGCAAGTACGTGAAACTCGATGGGACCGTGATCGACGTCGAAGTCGAAGCGGCGCCGATCATTTGGAACGGCAAACGCGCCATCCAAGGCATCTTCTCCGACATTACCGCGCGGAAGGCCGCCGAAGAGTCCCTGCATCGCACGACGGCCATTCTCACCGCGCTGATTCAATCCTCCCCGGTCGCCATCATCACGTCCGACATCGAAGGGCGGCTTTCCAGTTGGAACCCGGCCGCCACGCGGATGTTCGGATGGACCGAGTCCGAGGTGCTCGGCGGCCAGGTCCCGTACATCCGGCCGGAGAACGAAGAAGAAGCGGAGGCCTTGTGGCAGCTCGCGCTCTCCGGAGGCAACATGCAGGGCCTGGAGCTGCAGCGCCACCGCAAAGACGGGTCGCCCATCGACATCGAGTTCTGGGGCGGCGCGCTGCGGGACCGGGAGGGGAATGTGACGGGCGCCTTCGGCGTCATGGCCGACATCTCGGAACGGAAACGCGCCGAAGAGGCGCTGGCGCACAGCGAACGCCAGTTGCGGACCGTCCTCGATACACTGCCCGTCGGCGTTTGCTTCACCGACGCGGCGGGGAGAGTGATCCTGTCCAATCCGGTGAGCCACCGCCTTTGGTCCGATGCGACGCACGTGGGCCTGCAGGCGGACGGGAAGCTGGCGGCGTGGTGGGAGCACGCCGATGGCCATTCTACGCCGCACCGCTGGGCGCTGGCCCGCGTGCTCACGACCGGCGAGGCCTCGCTCAACGAATTGATGGACATCGACTGCGCGGACGGTTCCCGCAAGACCATCAGCAACAGGGCCGTCCCCGTGCGGGACGCACAGGGCCGCATCACCGGCGCCATCGTGGTCAACGAAGACATCACGGAGCGCATCGCCGCCGAGGACGCGCTCCGGCGGACGCATGCCTTCCTGCAATCGATCGTCGAAAATATTCCCTACATGATCGCGGTGAAGGATGCCAAAGAGCTCCGGTACCTCATGCTCAACAAGGCCGGCGAACAACTCTTCGGACGCCCACGGGAAGAGTTCATCGGCAAGACGGCCTACCAGGTTCTGCCGGAAGCGGACGCCGACCGGGTGTTCGCCGCGGACACCGACGCCTTGATGCCGGGAGGAAACGTCACGTTGTCCGAGCAGACGCTGCTGAATCAGCACCGGGTGCCGCGCGTGCTGCAGACCAAGAAGATTCCGATTCCGGGCGACGACGGCCGGCCGGCCTATCTCCTGACCATTTCCGAGGACATCACCGAGCGACGGGCCGCCGAGGAGGCGCTGCGGGCGAGCGAAGAGCTGTTTGCCAAGGCCTTTCGCGCCAGCCCCAATCCCATCGGCATTACCGAGCTGGCGACCGGACGATGCCTGGACGCCAACGATGCCTTCCTGGAGCTGTTCGGATTCCGCCGCGAAGAGGTCGTCGGACAGAGCACGCTCTTGCTCGGCATGTGGCCGAACCCGGACGATCGGGGCCAGCTCATTGAACGGCTGCAAACGAGCGGGCCCGTGCGCAATATGGAGATGGCGTTCCGCACTCGCTCGGGCGAGCTCCGCCATATCTTGGTGTCTTCGGATCTCGTGGAGTTGCGAGGCACCCGCTGCCTCGTGACCGTCGGCAACGACATCACGGAGCGGAAAAAAACCGAAAGCGCCTTGCGGGCCAGCGAAGAGCTCTTTGGGAAAGCGTTCCGTTCCAGCCCGCATCCGATCATGATCGCCGAAGTGGAGACCGGGTTGATCATCGAGGCCAACGACGCCGCCTATGATCTCTTCGGGTATGGACCGGAGGATGTCGCCGGCCGGACGACGCTGGAAATCGGCCTGTGGCCCTCCGCCGAGGATCGCGGGCGCTTTCTCGCAGAGCTGACGGCGCACGGATCCGTCAGAAATCTGGAGGCCGGTCTGCGCATGAAACACGGCGCGCTGCGCCAGTGCCTCTTGTCCGCCGAGCTGATCGAACTGCATGGGCGCCGGTGCGTGGTCACCGTCGGCACCGACATCACCGAGCAGAAGCGCGCCGAAGCGGCGCTGCGTGACAGCGAAGCGCGGCTGATGGAAGCGCAACGAATCGCGCACATCGGCAGCTGGGAATTGAACCCGCTCGAGAACCGGCTCACGTGGTCCGATGAAATTTTCCGCATTTTCGAGATCGATCCTCAGCAGTTCGGCGCCTCCTACGACGCCTTCCTGGCGCTCGTCCATCCGGATGATCGCGCGACGGTGCATCGCGCCTACCACGATTCGCTGACCCACCGGCAGCCCTACTCCCTGGTGCACCGCCTGCTGATGCCGGACGGACGCATCAAATTCGTCCGGGAACAATGCGAAACCAGTTACGACGCGAGCGGCCGGCCACTCCGCTCGCTGGGGACGGTGCAGGACATCACCGAACAGAAACGGGCGGAAGACGAACTGCAGCGTCGGGAACTGGAGCTGCGCCAAGCCCTCGAAGAGCGCGAGCGCATCAGCCAGGATCTGCACGACGGAATTCTCCAATCGCTCTACGCCGTGGGACTCGGCCTCGAGTCGTGCAAGCCGCTGATCGCCCAGCACAAACACAAAGAAACCGCCGCCACGGTGGAACGGGCCATCGCCCGCTTGAATCGGGTCATGAAGGACATCCGAAACTTCATTGCCGGACTGGAGTCGGAAGTCCTGCAGGGCGGCGATCTCGGCGCGGCGGTCCGCACCGTGGTCCACACGGCCACCCAAGCCCATCGGATTCGATGCCGGGTGGCGATCGAGCGGGAGGCGTTGTCGTTCATTCCGATGGACCGGGCCATCCAAGTGCTTCATATCGTCCGGGAAGCGCTCAGCAACATCGTGCGCCACGCGCGGGCGACGCGGGTCGCCCTGTCGATCCGACAGGCGCCGCACGCGATCCGCCTGCGGATTCGGGACAACGGCATCGGCTTCGACCCCGCCATGGCGACCGGGACCGGCCATGGCTTGCTCAACATGGCGGCACGCGCCAGAAAATTAGGCACCGCGCTCTCGCTGCGGTCGGCCCCCGGCGCCGGCACCACGATCATGCTGGATTTGCCCAAGGAGGAATGGCATGCCCACGGTCAAGACGAAACCCATCCGCCTGCTGCTGGTCGACGATCATGAGGTCGTGCGCGTCGGCCTGAAAACGGTGTTGTCGCAACACCACGGCCTCTCGGTCGTGGGCGAGGCGGCCACGATGGCGGAGGCGGTTCAGGATGCGAGTCGCCTGAAGCCGGACATCATTCTGATGGACGTGCGCCTCCCCGACGGCACGGGCGTGGACGCCTGTCGCGACATCCTCGCCGCCCGCGCCGAGACCCGGGTGATCTTCTTGACGTCCTATGCCGACGATGATTCGGTCTTGGCGGCGGTGCTCGCGGGCGCTCACGGCTATGTGTTGAAAGAAATCGATTCCGCCGCGCTCATCCGGGCGATCCAGCTCGTGGCCGAAGGCCAATCCATCCTCGATCCGACGGTGACGGAACGGGCGCTGCGGTGGCTCCGGGGCCTCTGCCGGACTCCGCCGTTGCCGGGCCTCGACCAGCTCTCCTCCCAGGAAGAACGGGTCCTGGCGTTGGTGGCCGAAGGGAAGACCAACAAGGAAATCGCCACGGCACTGGGGCTCAGCGACAAGACCGTGAAGAATTATCTTGCCAATGTGTTTCAAAAACTACGGATTACCCGCCGCGCCCAGGCGGCCGCATTCTTTGTCAAGCGACATGTCTAACAGGCTCTGCCGGACAGGCTCGTAGCCTGAGGCATTCGGCTCTAGTCCCGTAGGGGCGAAAATTCATCCCTCTGTTCTCCTTCCATCTCTACAGATCGCCGCTCGTTTACGGTATGGTGATCCTGTCTTGATGGCAGTGGGTGCCCTGCGACGCGGCCGGCGGCAGGAGCCCGGGAAGGAGAGAATGTCGCTCGCCTGTCGTCGAGTCATTCACGCCTGCGGGTCCCGCCTCTTCACTGTGTCTCGTCTTCCGCGCCACCATATCTGGCCTCTCCGCACCGCGCCCGCTCCGGCACAGCGTCATCCCTGGCAAGGAGGCTGCGGCGTGTGTTGTTGACGGCTGCGATCCTGGTCATCGGATTCGGGCTGCTGGGAGGGGCGTGCTGGCGCCTGATGCGACAGCGTCGGGAATTATGGCTCCATCGCCGGGCCCTCGCCGCAACCGGGTGCAGCGTCGTTATCACGGATGCCCGCGTGCCGCGTCACCCGGTGATTGCCGCGAACCCCGCGTTTCGTTTGCTGACCGGCTACGCCGAAGAAGAAGTGGTGGGCCAATCCCTGTCGCTGTTGCATGGTCCTCAGACCGATCGGGCCGTGATCGAAAAACTCGCGCTGGCCATGCAGGACGGACGGCCCTGTCGCGTGCTCGCTCGCCATTACCGCAAAGGCGGCGTACCCTTTTGGAACGAGATCTCGCTGACGCCGATCAAAAACCGGACGGGAACCGTGGTCCGCTACCTGTGGGTGATGAACGACGTCACGCAACGGCAGCAGGCGGAAGACGCGCTGAACCACCACCAAGAACCCTGGCGGATGCTGGCCGAGCACAGCCGGGACGGCTTGCTGGTGGCCACCGAATCCATCATCGTCTATGCCAACCGGGCCGCGGCCGACTCTCTGGGCGCCGCCGACTCGCTTCCGCTTCTGGGCCGTCCCCTGGTGGCCTTCCTTCACACAGGCTCATTTCCGGTCGTGCGCCAGATCATGGAGGCCCGGCAATCATCCGTGACTGTCCCGCCCACAAGAGGACAGATGGTCCGGATCGACGGGCGCCTCGTCGACGCACGGCTCTCCGCCTGTTCGGTGCTCTGGCAAGGCAAACCGTCCTGCGCGCTCTTGCTCGTCCCCATGAACGAGGAGGCGACAACCGAGGAACGCGAGGCGCAGTTCCGGCTCGCCATGGAATCGTCGCCGAGCGGCATGCTCCTCGTCGGCCCGGACGGCGCCATCACGATGGTCAACACGCAGATCGAGCGTATGTTCGGATACACACGGGACGAGCTCTTGGGACGGTCCGTGGAATGCGTGCTGCCCGAGCGGGACCATGAGGGGCACGAGCAGCATCGGCAGGCCTTCTTGGCCGCGCCGGCAAGCCGTCCGATGGGTGGCGGCCGGGATCTGTACGGGCGCCGCAAGGACGGCTCGGAGTTTCCACTGGAGATCGGCCTCAACCCCATCCGCCTGACGTCGGGAACGGCCGTGCTGGCCAGCGTGATCGACATCACGGCCCGGCGCCAAGCCGAGCAGGCGCTGCGCGACAGCGCCGAACGCCTCGAGTTGGCCGTGCAGGCGGCCGGGATCGGCATCTTCGAGCACGATCACGAGACCGATCATCTGTACTGGTCGCCCATGTTGCGGGCGATGTACGGAGTACGGGACGACGCCGAGGGTTCGCTGCAGCGCTATCTGGACCTCGTGCATCCGGACGACCGCGAAACCGTCCTGTCGGCGATCCGCCGTGCGCACGATCCGGCCGGCGACGGCCGCTTTGACATCGAACATCGGGTGGTGCGACCCGACACCGGGGACATTCGGCACATCGGAGTGCGGTGCCGCACGCGCTTCGTCGGGGAGGGCGCGGCGCGGCGGCCGTTCCGCACCATCGGCGCGGTCGTGGACATGACCCTGCACAAGGCGGCGGAGTCGTCTCTCCGGCACGCGTCGAAGATGGAAGCCATCGGGACCCTCGCAGGCGGGATCGCCCATGAGTTCAACAACAGCCTCACGGCCGTGCTCGGATTCAGCGAGCTGGCCTTGGGCTTGATCCCGGCCGACAGCAAGGCGCATCGGCATATCCAGCAGGTCGTGGCGGCCGGACGGAAATCGCGCGAGCTGGTCCATCAGTTGCTCACGTTCAGTCAGCGGGGCGATCCCGTGCGGCGCCCGCTGTCCCTGCACTCGCTTCTCAAAGAGTCGTTGAAATTGCTGCGGCCGAGCATTCCCTCCTGGGTCGAGTTGCAGTCTCACATCGCGGTGTCGACGAGACCCATCGCCGCCGATGCCGCGCAAATGCACCAGTTGATTCTGAATCTCGTGGACAACGCCTTGCACGCCATGCGCCAGACCGGCGGCGTGCTCGGCATCACGCTCGAAGACAAGGAGTTGTCCAGCGATCTCACGACGCCCCATGGAATCCTGGCCGCCGGCTGGTACGTGTGTTTGACCGTGAAGGACTCCGGCGAGGGCCTCGAGCCCGAGGTGGCCGCCCGGATGTTCGATCCATTCTTTACCGCCAAACCGATCGGGCAAGGGCGCGGCATGGGGCTGTCGGCGGTGCATGGCATCGTTGCGGCGCACGGAGGCACCATCGTCGTCGAGAGTCCGCCGGCCGGAGGCACCACGGTCACTTGCTATTTCCCCGCGGTGCCGCCTCGGGCGTCAGGCCCGCCGCCGGATGAGGCGCTCCCGCGCGGCCATGAGTGCATCTTGTTCGTGGACGACGAGGAGTCCCTTGCCCGGTTCGGAGGGGAGATGTTAGAGTCGTTGGGGTATTATCCGGTCGTGCGGATGACCGCCGCCGACGCTTGGCAAGCCTTCAAGACGGCTCCCCAACGTTTTGATCTTTTGATGACCGACCGCGCCATGCCCGGCATGAGCGGCGAGCTCCTCGCGGAGGAATGCCAGCGGCTGAGACCTGATCTGCCCGTCATCCTCTGCTCAGGTACGGAACAGATCTCGACTCCCACGACGACGCGGCGCATCCATCACTCTCAATATCTGTTGAAGCCGATCATGCTCCGCGACTTGGCCCAGGCTATCCGGCGCGCGCTGGACAGTCGGCCCCTCGCCGCGGCCGCCCCGGCCGGAAGAGAAGAGACCGCGTTCTTGCTGGAGGATGAGGATGCCGTCAGTACTCGTCGTTGACGATGAGGATCAAATCCGCCAGTTGATCCGGGAAACCCTGGAGCAGGCCGGATACGCGGTCCGCGAAGCGCGGGACGGGAAGGAGGGCTTGGAACAGTACCGTGCCCATCCGGCCGATCTCGTGATCATGGATATCCTGATGCCCGATCAGGACGGGCTCGAGAGCATCATGACACTGCGGCGCGAATTTCCCGGCGCGCGCATCATCGCCATCACCGGCGGCAGCGACATGATCGGCATCCTGAATTTTCTCGACGTGGCGAAGATGCTGGGGGCGCGCCGCACGCTGCAGAAGCCGTTCGAGATGAAAACCCTCGTGGACGCCGTCGCCGCCGAATTGACCTCGTAGGCGCGCGCACGAGCCGCCGTCCTAAGTGGACATCGCTTCCTCTCCTCGGCACACTTCACCGGACGAAAGGACGTTCCGATGATGGTTCTCCATGTGTTCCTCGGCACGGCGGTCGTAGGGGTCGGGTTTTGGCTGCTGTGGGAGACCGTCTCTCCGCCGGTCGTCCTCAGCTGGGCGTTCCTCGCCGCAGGGTTTTTGTGGTGGAAAGGACGGTCTATTGTGGCACTGTGGGCCTGGACCACCCTGATACTCGGGCTGGAGAGTTTCGCCCGGCCGGTCATGCTCATGGTGCGATTGAAATCCGGCGCCACGCCTCCCTCTGAGGAAGACATGGAATCCGTGCTGGCTGCCATAGTGCTCGGCCTGTTTTCCTCGGTCTTTTGGATTTCATTCTCCTACGGGCTCTTCAAGCGCGCCGGCGCGCCGGCAAACATGTCCCCCTCGGGACCTCCCAGCACCGACGCCGAAGTCTCCGCTGCCAAGCGGAAGCCGGCCCGTTAGCGTCCCACCATCTCGACCGGATCCACGTCGACGGTAAATTTGACGGCACGGGGCCGATACTCATTCTCCAACAGCGTGACCGATTCCATCACCGCTCGGGAGAGGGGGGACCAAGCCGGTCCCTTCAAGAGGAGGTGCCAGCGAGAAAGGCCCGGCGCGCGCCCGATGGTCGCGGGGACCGGTCCTAAAATCATGCTCACCTCCCCCGTGGCCTGCACGATGGCCAAACGCCGGCGCCACTGCTCAGCGGCCTGTCCGACGAGCGCAGGATCTCTCCCCGCCACCGAGAGATGCACCAGATGGCAGACTGGCGGATAGCCCAGAAGCCGGCGGGCCGCGAGCTCCTCGTCATAGAATCGGCTGGGCCGATGGTGCACCACCGCGTCAATCGCATGGTGCGACGGCAGCCTCGTTTGAATGAGGACGCGGCCGCCCGCCGCCGCCGGCTTGGCCGCCTGCGCGGCCTCGATGAGCTGCTGATAGGTCCGCTCCGCCGCCCGGAAATCAGGCACGTGCAGTCCTGAGTCGGCCTGGATCATGCCGACCAGCCCGGCGCGGGGAAGCGGCCCCCGCTGAAAGAGGGCCTGCGTGCCGATGACGATGTCCCAGGCGCCGGTTTCCACCGTCTCCCACAGCCGGCGCGCGGCGCGCGTCTGGCGCAACGTCTCGCCGTCAAGGCGAACAATGCGCGCGGCGGGAAACAGCCGGCGGACCTCGAGCTCCACCCGCTCGGTGCCTTCGCCTATTGCCGTGATGCGAGCCGCGCGGCAGGAGGGGCAGGCCTCCGGCAGACCGGAGGTTTGTCCACAGTATCGACAAGCGAGTGTTGCGGCCGCCCGGTAGTACGTGAAGGCCACGCCACAAGCCGGGCAGCGGGGGACCCAGCCGCAGTCCTGACAGGCCAGCGCCCCGGCAAAGCCCTTGCGATTGAGGAAGAGAAGGACTCGTTCCTTCGTCGAGAGCGCGTCTTGCACGGCCGTGATAAGCGGGGCGCTCAGGACGACACCGGCCGGGTGCGTCCGAAGATCGATGAGCTCGACCGGCGCAGCCCCGGCGTCCGCGATGTGCACCTGCTCGGCCTCCGGGTCGCATTTCGCCTCCAAAGACGGATGGGCCGAGGTCAGCAGCACCAGCGCGCGGTCGATGCCGCCCCGCATGACGGCCACGTCCCGGGCATGATACCGGGGCTCACGCGGCTCTTTCAGAGCGGCATCGTCTTCGCCCTCCACCCAGATCAGGCCCAGCGCGGGCATCGGCGCAAACAGGGCGGACCGAGTCCCGATCAGAATGATGGGAGGCCCCTCTGGCTGTCCCAGGGGCGGTCCGGCGGCATGCGGACTACGATCATAGACCTGGACCGGCAGGTGAGTGTGCCTGGTCAGGTGCCGTCCAAGCCACTCCGCCTTCGCAATCTCACCGCAGACAATGAGCACGGATTTCTTAGCGGCGTGCGCCAAGCGGATCGATTCTGCAAGCAAGGCCCACCGCTGGTCCGATGGCGCATGGATGGTCACCTTGCCCGGCCGCGCTGCGCGGAACCGTTCCGCGAGACGGTCGCTCCATCCCGGCACCGGGGGAGGTGTCCGGACTTCTGGGACGTCTGCCCGGTCAGGGAGCATGGCGGCGGCTTGAGAGGCGATCATGCGCGCGCCCTCGGGGTTGACCGTTTCCGTGACCCACGACCGCGCGCGGAGCTTCTCGATCAGCTTGCGCTGCCGGCGCTCGCGCGAGGCGAGCAACGTCGAGGCCAGCACGCCGGTCGTGCGCCTCGCGATGCGGGCGAGGAGCGGGCGCAGCGCTTCTTGGACTGATCCATTGCGAAGTGCCGCTCGGCCTTCGACGGTCGCTGTATACCGGACATCCCGCCTGCCCTTTGGCTTCGACGGAACGACGAGCCGCAGACATTGGCCCCAAGGGGCCGCATAGCGCTCCGCGACACGACGGGAGAGTTCGAACAAGTTGGGCGGCAACCACGGCGGTTCGGCCGTGTCGGCGGACGAGGACAGAATTTCTTTGAGCCGAGCCGCGTGCGGGCCCGCAGGAGGATGGGAACTCAAGGCAATGACGGCGGCATCCAAGGTCGCGTTGCCGAACGGCACCACGACTCGCTGCCCGACTGTGATCGTCGGTCGTAATGCAGCAGGAATGCGATAGGTGAACGCCCGCGCAATATGCCGTGGGACGAGAACGTCGGCGTAGAGGGGAAGGGGATCAGCCGATGGGCCGGCCGTCTGTTCGCTGCGCATGCGGCATTGTAGCAACGTCTTCGGGGGAGGCCAACGAGCAGGCGAGGAAGAATGGCGGCCGAGTCCCAGCCTGCGGGGGCGGCCCCCGCAGGGAGGACAAGAGAGACTATGGCTGTGCCGGAGGGGCGTCCGGTGCCGGCTGGTCCTGAACCGCATCCGTCGAGGTCTTTCCATCCGCATCAGACCCGGTCACGCTGCCGGCGCCGCCGGGATCGGACCCAACCGACAGCGTGCCCGCCGCATCGCTGTCGGGCTGGACCGGCTGGTCGCCGGCATCCCGAGCGCTGAGGCTCGCGGGACGCTGCTCCGGCAGCTGTGTCCGTTGCGGGGACTCGCTGGAGGGCTGTGATTCCTGCGGCGGCGCATACAGGAGGATTTCCACCCGGCGATTCTTGGACCGGCCTTCTTCGCTGGTGTTCGTCGCCACGGGCCGGCTGTCGCCGTACCCCACCGAGCTGAGACGGGCGGAATCGAGGCCACCCTTTTCGACCAGATACCGGACCACCCCGCTGGCCCGCGCCTTGGACAACTCCCAATTGCTGGGATAGCGCGATTTCAACGACGGCCCGATCTCCACATTGTCGGCATGTCCTTCCACGCGGACCAGCCGTTCATCGCCGCTAGTCCGCAAGTATTCGATCAGCTGATCCAGCACCTTATAACTTTCCGGCTTGATCGCCGCCTCGCCGGAGTCGTAATGGAGCAAGTTCGCCATGTCGCCGAGATTGATGCGGCTTTCCCCGGCGGCATTGTGGACTTTCAGTTTACTGGAGACCACATCGGGAGCAAGGGGGGTCGGAGTCGCGGTCGCCGCCTGGGTGGAAACCGACCCCGAGGAGGCGGGAGTCGCGGCCGGTTCAACCGGTTGGGCCAGCGGGCCCGCGTAGCCGGCCAGTTTGAAGCGGTCTCCCTTCATGATCCTCGTGTTGGCCTTCAGGATCTTGGCGGCCGCCGTACGATCCTCGGTCGCCAACACCTTGAGCTGGCCGATCTTCCGCGTCGGCAGCCCGGCGCTGTGACGATAGATGTCCAGCAGGTCGCCGGCCTTCAGGCCGTTCTCACGGCCTCGGTCCAGGTAGACGACATCGAATTGCGACACGAGCGTCATGGTGCGATCCGCCTGCAGCTCGATGATCATGCCCGCGACCTCCCCGACATCGGTGGCCTGGGCTGTGTCGTCCACCGGGGCCGGAGGCGTAAATCGAGCGACGAGATCGCCGGGTAAAATGCTGCCATAACTGCGGATGGTCTCGACCGTCGTCAGGCCCGGATCGACTTGGACGACGCGCACCACCGCCAATCGGATCGTCGCGAACCCGAGATATTCCCGCGTGATGGGATGAAACACTTTGCGCACCCGTCGATAGATCGTATAGAGATCGCCGACCGCGGTATCCTGCGGATGATCCAGTTTGAGATAGAAGACATCGGGGCGGCCCAGCAACATCCGGTTGCCGCTGGTTTGATTGTCTCCGGTGATGAGATTGACGATGCCGTCCCGCGGGCTGGCTTTTTGGATTCCCCCGGCGGCGAAGGCCAGCGCCGCTTCGCCGACGCGAACCGACATGGCGTCTTGAGCCCGAGCCGGTCCACCAGAGGAGAAGGCGCTCACGATCGCGCAGAGGAGCAGGCCGAGACGGGTAGCAGTCTTCATAATGGCGTCCTTGGTTTGAGGGGAACTACTGCTTGGCCAACCATAGCAAATCATGGTGCCCTGTCAAGAATTCCGCCTGTTTGTCTTCGGTTTGACGCTCGCGTCCAGCGGATGGTACGGTGCAGCATCATGAAGGAACGGAAGTCGTCCGCGGGCGCAGAGACAGCCGGTCGGACGGGACCCTTGCAACGGGTTCGGATCGAGACGCAGATCCATCGCCGGAAGAAAGCGAAGGCGTTCTCACCGTTAGAGGCGGAGTGGGACGCCTCCGAGCCGAATCCCCCCGCCGGACTCCGCATGACGCCGGGACCGGTTCCCTTGCCGCGGAGCAGGCCGCAGCAGCGGTAGCGGCGTCTTCCCTGTTTCCGTGAACTGCGCAGCATGCTTCGATCAGCGCGATGGAGTTTCGGTCGCAGTGCAGATTCGTAGGGCTTTCGGGACGTTTTGTTTAGGTCCTTTGTCCGCTTGCTATCCTCGCGATCCCAGAACTAAGATTTCGACTCTTCCTTTCCTGGTCAACATGTTGTGAGACCGGAGCCATGGACGGCGTAGAGCTGCTGCTCGAGTACCTGACCCGCTATTTTCCGATTCTGCTGTTCATCTTCATCGCGCTCGCCTTCGGCGTGGTGACGTTGCTGATCAGCTATTTCGTGCAGCCCAAGTATCCCGAGCCGGAGAAGTTATCCGCCTACGAGTGCGGCTCCGAACCGTTTTCCGACGCCCGCATGCCGTTTCCGGTTCGCTACTACATTTTCGCCATGTTGTTCGTGATTTTCGATATCGAGGTCATCTTCCTCTATCCGTGGGCGGTGGTGTTCAACAAACTGGGGATGATCGGCCTCGTGGAAATGATGATCTTCATTGCCTTGTTCGTGGTGGCCTATGTGTACGCCTGGCGGAAAGGGGCGTTGGAATGGGATTGATCCAGCTGGGCCGTCATGACAAAGACGGCGCACCCGACATCATTACCACCACGGTGGAAAAGGCCGTGAACTGGGCGCGGAAAGGCTCGCTGTGGCCGATGACGTTCGGGCTGGCCTGTTGCGCCATCGAGATGATCGCGGCCGTGTCGTCCCGCTACGACATGGATCGCTACGGAGCCGGCGTCTTTCGCGCCTCCCCGCGGCAATCCGATCTGATGATTGTCGCCGGCACGGTCTGCCGCCGGATGGCGCCGGTGATTCGGAAGATTTACGATCAGATGCCGGAGCCGAAGTACGTGATCGCCATGGGATCCTGCGCCACATCCGGCAACATCTACGACAGCTACAGCGTCGTGCAAGGCGTGGATCGTTTCGTTCCCGTGGACATCTATGTGCCGGGTTGTCCGCCCACGCCGGAAGCCCTGTTCGACGGCATCCTGAAGCTCCAGGAGCGCATCATGCAGAAACGCGTGTTCGTCAAGCAGCCCGACCAGGTCAAAGCGGCGCTCAAGGTGTGACGACTCCATGCACTTGGTCAAACGCATCCAGGAAACCTTCTCCGTCGGATTCGTGGGGGCGACGGAGTGGCGGGGCGATGTGGCGGTGACAGTCACCCGCGACAAGGTGCATGAGATCGCCCGCTTTCTGCACGACGATCCGGGGATGGATTTCGACTACATCGTCCATGTGAGTTCCGTGGACTGGCCCGACGATGAGGAGCGGTTCGAGGTGGTCTGGGAATTCTATTCGATTCGCAAACGGCATCGGATTCGGCTGAAGACCCGCGTGCCGGAATCCGATTGCGTGGTGGACTCGCTCACGGACATTTGGAAGGGCGCCGAGTTCATGGAGCGCGAAGTATACGACATGATGGGCATCCGCTTTCGGAATCACCCGGACCTGCGCCGCATCTTGATGCCGGACGACTACACGGAGGGCTATCCCCTGCGCAAGGATTTCCCGCTCCGGGGCAAGGGCTGGCGCGACACGTTCGATTTTCTCGACGAAGTCCCGCGGTAGCGAGTGAGCGATGGCATTCGAAGATCAACGAACGACGGTTTATAAAGTCGATCCGGCGCACCCGGAGAGCGAGACGCTGCCAACCCTGCGCACCGAGGAGCTGCTCCTCAATATGGGGCCGCAGCATCCCAGCACCCACGGGGTCCTCAAGGTGATTCTCGAGCTGGAAGGGGAGCGCCTGGTGAAATCGACGCCGGTGATGGGGTTCCTCCACCGCGGCGTGGAAAAGCTGGCGGAGGAAGGCACCTACCATCAGTTCATCCCGCACACCGACCGCCTCGACTACGTCTGCGCGATGTACAACAACTTCGCCTATTGCCGCGCCGTCGAGAAGCTGATGAACATCCAGGTCCCCGAGCGGGCGGAGTATCTCCGGACGATCGTGGCGGAAGTGCAGCGGATCATCGGCCATCAATTCTGGCTCGGCACGCAGGCGCTGGACATCGGCGCGATGACCGTCTTCTTCTACTGCTTCCGCGACCGGGAAATCCTCTTGGACTGGTTCGACGAGCTCTGCGGCGCGCGGCTCACCACCAGCTGGTACCGCATCGGCGGCGTGGAGCGGGACCTGACGCCGGCATTGATCGGCAAGTTGAAACAGTTCCTCGACTACTTTCCGTCCAAGATCGACGAGTACGTCGTGTTCCTGGAAAAGAACCGGATCTGGCTCGCGCGCACCAAAGGCGTCGGCGTGATCTCGGCGGAAGACGCGGTGAATTTCGGCTTGAGCGGGCCGACGCTCCGCGGCTCCGGCGTGGACTACGACTTGCGGAAATACGAACCCTACGCCGCCTATCCGAAGTGCGAGTTCAGCGTGCCGGTCGGCAAGAACGGCGACACCTACGACCGGTACTGGATCCGGGTCATGGAAATGTACGAGAGCGTGAAGATCATCCGGCAGTGCCTGGAGCAGATGCAGGAAGGGCCGATCATGGCGGATGTCCCGAGCGTGACGCTGCCGCCGAAGGAGCGGGTCTTCACCAATCTCGAAGCGATGATCCAGCAGTTCAAATTGTTTTCGCAGGGGTTCAACGCGCCGCCCGGAGAAATCTACTGCGGCACGGAGGCCCACAAGGGCGAGTTGGGCTTTTACATCGTGAGCACCGGAGGCGGGAAGCCCTACCGCCTGAAAATTCGCGCCCCGTCTTTCATCCATATGGGCGCGTTTGATTACATGTCGAGAGGCTACATGATCGCCGACGCCATCACCCTGTTCGGGACGTACGACATCGTGATGGGGGAATGCGACAGGTGACTGCGGCGCTGGGATGGACGAGGATGAGGAGATGAAAGAGAGCTTATGGGACTGAAGCCAGCGACGAATCCCGAAGTCGAAGCCGCAACGATCGAGCTGACGATCGACGGGAAGACCGTGACCGCGAAGGACGGCGTCTCGCTCTACGACGTCATCTCCAGCACGGGCAAGATCGTCCCGGCCATGTGCTACCACTATACGTTCGATCCGTTCGGGTCCTGCGGCATGTGCCTGGTCATGCAGGAGGGCAAGAAGGCGCCGGTGCGGTCCTGCACAGCGAAAGCGACCGCCGGCATGGTGATTCGCACGGAAGGCGACGATTTGTTCCAGGCGCGGAAGAAAGCCGTCGAGAAGCATCTCTCCGTGCACCCGCTCGACTGCCCGGTCTGCGATGCGGACGGCCATTGCGAGCTCCAGGACATGGCGTTCCTGCACGGCGTGACGAACCTGGCCAACGCCAAGCAGAAGTTCATCCCCGAGGACACGCGCAGCCTCGTCCTCGATTTCAACATGAACCGCTGCATCGCCTGCGCGGAATGCATCAACGTCTGCAAGGACGTGTTGATGATCGACGCGCTGCAGTTCATGAAAAAGGGCGGCTTCAATCAGGTGGTGGCCAAGGGCGACGTGCCGCTCTCCTGCGAGTTTTGCGGCGACTGTCTCGCCGTCTGCCCGGTGGGCGCGATCACGAACAAGTTCTCCAAGTATCTGTACAAGCCCTGGCAGATGAAGAAGACCACGACGACCTGCAACTACTGCGGCGACGGCTGCCAGATGTATCTGGAGACGAAAGATGCGGAAGTCATCCGCGTCACGTCGCCGCTCTCGTGGAAGAACAAGTGGGGTGATCGGGCGGACACGGCCAAGGGACATGGCGGGCTCTGCGTCCGCGGGCGGTTCGGATTCGAGTACCTGGACAGCGCTTCTCGCATGAAACACCCGCTGGTCCGCCAGGGCAATCAATTGGTCGAGAAGCCCTGGCTCGAGACCATGCAGCAGGTCGTGGACCGTTTCGCCGGGGTGAAGCGCACGCACGGCGGCGACGCGATCGCGGGGCTCATCACCGCGCGCTGCACCAACGAGGAACTGTACCTGTTCCAGAAACTGATGCGCGCGGTCTTCGGCACGAATCACGTGGACAGCAGCGCGCGGTATGGCCACCTGAATTTCGTCCACGCCGCCAAACAGGCCGTGGGGTTGGGACGGACGCCCAATGACTGGGAGGACCTCACCAAGGCCAAGGCCATTCTGTTGATCGGGTCCAACCTCACCGAAACCAATCCGCTGACGGCGGTCCGGGTCAAGGAAGCGATCCGGGTCTACAAGGCGCAGGTCGTCACGCTCGATTCCGCCGTGACCAACATGGCGAAGCTCGCGTCGCATCCGTTCGTCATCAAGCCCGGCACGGAAGGGCTCGTGATCGACGCCTTGGTGAAGGCGGTCCTCGAGCAGGACCTGGTGGACGAAGAGGCGGTGGCCAAACATCCCACGGCGTTTGACGCGCTGAAGCAGGCGCTCGCGGCCCTCTCCCTGGATGACCTGGCGGCGAAGATCGGGCTCTCCGTCGACTCGCTGCGGGAGATCGCCGCCATCTTTGCCGAGGCGCCCCGTTCGATCATCCTCTGCGCCGAGGGCATCGTGCGGCGGCCGAGCGGCTACCACAACGTCCTGAAACTGATCGACCTCGCATGGATCACCGGCAAGCTCGGCAAGCCGGGCTGCGGCGTCAACACCGTGACGGAAGAAGCGAACGAGCAAGGCGCGGTGGACATGGGCGTGGCGCCGGAATTTCTGCCGGGTCAGGCGCGCTTCGACGATCCTGCCGCGAGAGAGCGGTTTGCCAAGGCGTGGGACGCGGCGCTGCCTGCGCCCCAAAGCGGCGCCTCGTTGATGGAGATGCTGAAACGTTGCAGGAGCGGCCAGATCAAGGCCCTGTACGTCATCGGCGAAAACCCGCTGGCGACGCTGCCGGCGTCGGTCGAAGTGCGGGCCGCGCTCGACCGGCTGGAATTCCTGGTGGTGCAGGATCCTTTCCTGACCGAGACCGGCCGCCTGGCTCATGTCGTGCTGCCGGCCAGCACCTATGCTGAAAAGGACGGCACCTTCACGAATTTGGAGGGCCGGGTGTTGCGCGTGCGGCAGGCCATGGACCCTCTCGGCGAGAGCTTGCCTGACTGGCACATCATGACCTCGCTCGCCAACGGCCTGGGCGCGCAGTGGGCCTATGAGTCGGCCAATGATATTCAAGCCGAGATCATGAAGCTGCTGCCCGGCTACTACAATTTGGGGCAGCCCCGGAAAGTCACGCCGTCCGCCGACCCCTATCTCGCCGATGGCTACGCCGGCGAGGTCGGCGCCCGCTACCGGGCTGCTACCGGACCGACCGATGCCAAACGGCCCTTTGCGTTGATCATGGGACAGGTGCTCGTGCATTCGGGCAAGCTGTCCACGGAAGCGCCGGGGTTGATCACGATCGCGCCGAACACCGGCAAGTTGCGCCTGAGCCTGGAGGACATGACGCGGCTGGGGCTGAAGGAAGGGGCGAACGTGCGCGTGACGTCGGACCGCGGCTCGCTGCAACTCGGTGTGCAGCCGGATCCGTCCGTCGCGCCCGGGACCTGCTTCTTCCCCGAGCACTTCAACGAGCCGCCGATCAAGGACTTGATGACCGTCTCGGTGGACGCCGTGACGGGGGTGCCGTCGTTCAAGCAGACCTGGGTGAGCATTGAACCGGCGTAGCAAGCCAGGTATGCTCACCCGGCTGTGGACGGGAGTCTAGGATGAGTGTCGCCGCCCTGACGAAGAAAATTCTGCACGCCGCGTTGTTCTACGAGATCTGGGACGCGATGAAGGTGACGTTCCGGCACATGTTCCATCGCCCGATCACGTTCCAATATCCGCGGGAGCAGCGCACGATTCCCGACACGCACCGCGGCGCGCTCGGCCTCCTCCGGTACGACGACGGCCAGGAACGCTGCGTCGGGTGCGACCTCTGCGAGGCCGCCTGCCCGTCCCACTGCATCAAGGTGGTGAGCGCAGAAGACAAGACCCGGCCCTTGCAGCGGTACGCCAGCGAGTTTTACATCGACGTGACGAAGTGCGTCTTCTGCGGTTATTGCGTCGAAGCCTGCCCGGTCAACGCGCTCGCGATGACCAAAATGTACGAGTACTCCACCCACGACAAGCGGACGTTGCTCTTCGACAAGAAGCGGCTCTATGAGATCGGCGAGCGTCACCTCGAGGACGCGAAAAAATATCTGTATGCCCATAACCAGGAGAAGAATGCTCAGGAGAGCCGTGAGTACCGATATTACTTTCCGCAATCGGTGCTGAAGCCGACCCAATCGCCTCCCAAGCATCTCAGCTGAGTCGACAACATGGTCGCCGTGTTCTTTGCCTATTTTTCGCTGGTGAGTATTGCCGCCGGGGTCCTCACGGTGGCCTTGAAGAACCCGGTTCATTGCGGCCTAGCCCTGCTGGCGCTGCTGCTGCACGTGTCGGGCTTGTTCGTGCTGCTCAACGCGGAGTTTCTCTGGGCCGTGCAGGTCATCGTGTACGCCGGCGCCATCCTGGTCCTGTACCTCTTCGTGCTGATGCTGCTGAATCTCAAGACGGACGAACGCTATTTCCACGCGTCGTTCATGTATTTCCTGCCCCCGGCGGTGCTGGGCGCGCTGTATGTGCTGGTGCTCCTGTTACGTTCGCCCTTCAGCGGGGCGAAAGGCGACGCGCCGACGGCCACCGTGTTGCAGGAAGGCGACACCGCGGCCGTCGGCATCAAGATGTTCAGCGACTATCTCCTGCAGTTCGAAATCGTCGGGGTCTTCCTGCTCGGTGCGATCATCGGTGCGATCGTGCTGGCCAAGACGCCCAAACCGATCGATGGAAGAAGTGACGGGTGACCAGTGACCGGTGACGGGCCAACAGCAGTTCCTGCCCTTCACCCGGCACGCGGCACGCGGCACTGGTAAATTCTATGGTTCCGCTAAACGCATACGTGGCGGTCAGCGCGGTCCTTTTCCTCACGGGGCTCCTGGGGGTGCTCATCCGCCGGAATTTCATCATCGTGCTGATGGCGGTGGAAATCATGCTCAACGCCGCCAACATCAACCTCGTCGCCTTTTCCTATTATCTGGAATCCATGGCGGGACAGCTCGTGGCGTTGTTCGTCATCGCCATCGCGGCCGGGGAAGCCGCCGTCGGGTTGGCCATCATCATCGTGGTGTTCCGCGGGAAGATTTCCACCAACGTGGACGAAATGAACTTGCTGAAGTGGTAACGTGACCGATTTGACCGACCTGCTGATCAAGCTGATTCCCGTCTTCCCGCTGCTGGCCGTCCTCATCAACGGCCTCCTCGGCAGCCGCTACTCCCATGAGGTCGCCCACCGCCTGGCCTGGGGATCGGTCGGGCTGTCGTTCCTCTGCACCATCGGCGTGTTCACCGACATCCTGCGGACGGGCACGGTGCACGAAGTCGTGGCCTATCAATGGATCTTCGGCGGCGACCTCACGATCAATCTGGCCTATCTCGTCGATCCGCTCACCTGCGTCATGCTGCTGGTTGTCACCGGCGTGGGATTTCTGATCCATGTCTATTCCGTCGGCTACATGCACGGCGAGACGGGGTTCACGCGTTTCTTCGTCTACATGAATCTGTTCATGGTCTCCATGCTGCTGCTCGTCATGGGGAACAACTACGCCGTGCTGTTCATCGGATGGGAAGGCGTAGGCCTGTGCTCCTATCTGCTCATCGGCTACTACTACGACAAGGTGTCGGCGGCGAAGGCGGCGACGAAAGCGTTCGTCGTCAACCGCATCGGCGATGCGGGGTTCCTGCTGGCGATCTTCCTGGTCTTCGTGAACTTCAAGACACTGGACTATACCAAGGTCTTCGCCCAGGCGGGACAGCTCTCACCGGACATGGCCACCGCGATCGCCCTCTGTCTGTTGGTCGGCGCGGTCGGGAAGTCGGCCCAGTTGCCGCTGTACACCTGGCTGCCTGACGCCATGGAAGGTCCCACGCCGGTGAGCGCGCTGATCCATGCCGCCACGATGGTCACCGCCGGCGTCTATATGATCGTGCGGAACCATGCCATCTTCGACCTGTCGCCCACCGCCATGCAGACCGTCGGATACATCGGAGGGGCGACGGCGCTGTTTGCCGCCACCATTGGCCTGGTCCAGACCGACATCAAGCGGGTGCTGGCCTATTCCACTGTGAGCCAACTGGGGTACATGTTTCTCGGCGCCGGCATTGGCGCCTACACGGCCGCTATTTTTCACCTGATGACCCATGCCTTTTTCAAAGCCCTGCTCTTCCTCTCGGCCGGCTCCGTCATTCACGCCCTCTCGGGCGAGCAGGACATCCGCAAGATGGGCGGCCTGGCCGCGAAGATTCCCTGGACGCACCGGCTCTTTCTGATCGGCACGATCGCCATTGCCGGCATCCCGCCTCTCGCCGGGTTCTGGAGCAAGGACGAGATCATGGCCCATGCCTTCACCCATGATCACTATGGGCTGTATGGCATGGCGGCCGTCGGGGCGCTGCTGACGTCGTTCTACATGTTCCGGCTGACCTATCTCACGTTCTACGGCCAGTCGCGCATGGACCACCACACCGAGGAGCACGTGCACGAATCACCAATGGTGATGGTCGGGCCATTGATGGCCCTCGGCGTGCTGTCGCTGTTCGGCGGAGCGCTCGGCTTTCCTCCGGAGCATGGATGGCTCCATCGCTTCCTGGCTCCGGTCGCCGGAGCAGCCGGCGAGCACGAGGCCGGCGCCGGCCTCGTCCTGGGCCTGATGGTCGGCGCCACTGGCATCGCGTTCTTGGGCTGGGGCTTGGCCCACTACCTCTATAGCCTGAGCCCGGGCACGGCCGATCGCTGGGCGGCACAATTCTTCGGCGCCTACCGGACGCTGTTGAACAAGTACTACGTCGACGAGTTGTACGATTTCCTTTTTGTAGAACCGACGAAACGGCTCGGCGAAGCGCTCGATTGGTTCGACCGAACGGTCATTGACGGCGTCGTGCGGGGCGTCGGCCGCCTGGCCGACTGGGGATCGGCCGCCTCCACCTGGTTTGAAAAATACGTGATCTACGCCGGCTTGAACATCATCGGTTACGGCAACCATCTGGCGGCCCGCGAGGGACGGAAGCTTCAGAGCGGCATGGTGCACCATTACGCCGCCATCATCATCGCCGGCCTGTTCCTGCTGGCCGTGGCCATTCAGCTCGTGCTGCAGATGTAGAAACCGGAAAGGATCATGCGGGCACGATCATGTTAGAAGAGCTGGCGGCGGGATTCCCGATTTTGTCGTGCCTCCTCTTCCTTCCCGTCGTCGGGGCGGCGGTGCTCTGGCTGTTCGACGACGAGGATAATGTGCGGACCGGTACGCTGGCCATCACGTTGGTCGAGCTGGCCCTGGCCGTGTTCGTGCTGCTGCGCTTCGTTCCCGAATCGGCGGCCATGCAATTCGCCGAACGCGTGCGCTGGATTCCCGCGCTGGGGATCAGCTACCACCTGGCCGTCGACGGGATCAGCGTCCTGTTCGTCGGACTCACGGCCTTCCTCACCGTGCTGGTCGTCATCTATTCCTGGGACACGATCCGCCACCAGGTGAAACTCTACATGATGTGCCTGCTGGCGCTCGAAACGACCACCATGGGCGTGTTCGTCTCGTTGGATCTGATTCTCTTCTTCGTCTTCTGGGAGCTGATGCTCATCCCCAGCTACTTCCTCATCAAATTATGGGGAGCCGGCGCCGAGCGTCATTATGCCGCCTTGAAGTTCGTGCTCTACACGCTGCTGGGCAGCGTGTTCATGCTGGTGGGCATCGCGCTGCTCAATATCAATTTTCACCGGTGGGCGACGCTGCACCACACGGATCAGCTGTATTCTTTTGACTTGCTGGAACTGCTCACGGTGCCGGTGCCGCTCAATCAGCAGATCTTGATCTTCTGGCTGATGTTCCTGGGCTTCGCCTTCAAGGCCCCGATCTTTCCCTTTCACACCTGGCTCGCGGACGCCCTGTTGGAAGGCCCCATCGGCATGGCGGTCGTCCTGGCCGGGCTCAAGCTGGGAACCTTCGGCTTCATGCGGTTCAGCATCCCGCTGTTACCGGATGCCGCCAAGAGCGAGACGGTCGTGACGGTCGTCGTCGTCCTGGGCCTCTGCGCCATCCTCTATGGCGCCTGGATGGCCTTGATCCAGCCCGACTTCCGGCGGCTGCTGGCCTTCAGCAGCATCAGCCATTTGGGCTTCATCGTTGTGGGCCTGTTTGCGCTGAACTACCAAGGCTTGCAAGGCAGCCTGCTCACGATGATCAATTTGGGCTTCAGCACCGCCGGGCTGTTTTTCATCGCGGGTTTCCTCTATTCGAGGCAGCAGACGACGCATTTGTCGGCGTTCGGCGGGTTGGCCAAACAAGTTCCACTGCTAGCCACGTTCGCCCTCATTATCGGCCTCGCGTCCATCGGCCTGCCCGGCACGAACGGGTTCGTCGGCGAATTCCTCATTCTCCTCGGCGCGTTCAAGGCCAAGTGGTGGTTCGGCGCGGTGGCGGTGCTGGGCGTGGTTTTCGGAGCGGCCTATTTCCTCTGGTACTACGAACGGGCCATGCTGGGGCCGGTGGGCAAGGCCGTGCGGGAGACGATGAGCGATCTGCATCTGCGCGAAGTGGTGATCGCCACCTCCCTCTGCGTCATGATCATCTGGATCGGACTCTATCCCTCGCCCTTCCTCAAGATGATGAACGGGTCGGTCCAAGCCCTCGTCGACCGGCTGCATCACGGGACGGTGGCGGCGGCGGACCCGCCGAGACAAGGACCCTAACCGATGGGCGAGTACACGCTGCTGTATATTCTCTTTGCGCCGTTCGCCGGCGCGCTGGCATTGATCTTCGTGTCCAATCGCCAGCCTTTGCTCGTACGCGGGATTGCGGCAACCGCCGCCGGGATCTCACTGCTCGCGTCTCTCTACCTCTTTTACGCCTACGATCCGGTCAAAGGCGGCTTTCAATTCGTCCAGCGGTTCGAGTGGTCCACGCAGCTCGGGATTTCGCTGTACCTGGGCGTGGACGGCATCGGCACGCCGCTGGTGCTCGCCTCGTCGATCCTCTTGTTCGCCGGCATCTTCGTCTCCTGGCACATCAAGGACCGCACCAAGGAATTCTACATCTGGCTGCTGATCCTCGCCGCCGCCACCATCGGCGTGTTCATGTCGCTCGACCTGTTCTTCCTGTATTTCTTCTACGAGATGTCCGTCATCCCCATGTACCTGCTGCTGGGCATGTGGGGGAGCCACACCAAGAAGTATCTGGAGATGACGGATCCGGAAGGCCTCAAGCTGCGCGATTCCGTCGGTTTCATTTTCAACTTCGCCTCGAACAGCAAAGAGTACGCGGCGATGAAACTCGTGCTGTTTCTCTCGGCCTTCGCCGTCGTGGCCCTGATGGGTATCCTGCTGATCTACAAATACTCAGGCCTCAATACGTTCGACATTCTGGTCCTGCGCGAACAGGCCAAGCTGATGAATATCCCCGTCCTGGGCACGACGCTGGACAAGATCATCTGGCTCTTGATTTTCTTCGGCTTCGCCTCGATCGCACCGCTGTGGCCGCTGCATAGCTGGTCACCGGTGGGCCATGCGGCCGCGCCGGCCGCGACCAGCATGTTGCACGCCGGCGTGCTGATGAAGCTGGGCCACTTTTCCATCATCCGGGTGGCCTTCGAGATTCTGCCGGAGACCACGAGGGAGCTGATGCCGATCGCCGCCGTGCTGTGCATGTTCAGCATCATCTACGGCGGCTTCGTGGCTTTCTACGCCAAAGACACCAAATACGTGATCGGCTATTCGAGCTCGAGCCACATGGGCTACGTCTTCTTGGGCATGGCGGCGCTGGACTACATCAGCCTCAGCGGGGCGGTGATCTATATGTTCGCCCACGCCATGGCCACCGGCATGCTCTTCGCCATGGCCGGCTGGGTGTACGACCAGACCCATACCAGGGACATCCCTTCCCTCGGAGGCCTCTCGAACAAGATGCCGTTTATCGCCGCCTGTTTCATCGTGGCCTGTATGGCGTCGATCGGCATGCCCGGGACGGTGAACTTCATCGCAGAAATCATGATCATCGTGGGGAGCTGGAACAAGTATCCCTTCCAGGTCATCGTGGCCGTACTCGGCATCGTCTTGACCATGGCCTACTTGTTCAAGATGATGCGGGGACTGTTCTATGGACCGATGGATCAACAATACAGCCACTCCCATGACGCCGTGGCAATCGTGGACCGCCTTCCGCTGCTCATCATGATCGCCGTAAGCGTCGGCTTCGGCATTTTCCCCATGCATTTGTACAACGTCGTGCGTTCGGGCGTGGATCCATTGGTGGCCAAAATCACCCAAGTCGTGCCGGTGGCGGAAGTAGGCGCGAGGCGCGAGGCGCGAGGCCGGGAAAATGAAGACCCCTTCCCCCTCTCACCCCTCGCCTCCCGCCACGAACCCGGAGGTCCGCGATGACCTTCGATCTCACCCTCTCGCCCGCCGATCTGCTTCTGCTGTTGCCGGAGATTCTGCTGACCTGCTGGCTCTGCGTCGTCTTGATCGTGGACTTCGCGTTCCCGCGCCTCCCGAAAGAGCAGTTGGCCTATCTGAGCGTCGTCGGCCTGGTGATCACCCTGGGAGCGTTGGCCTGGCTGGATGTCCAGCAGATCTCCGGCACGCTGTTCGGCCGCATGTTCGTGCTCGACCGCATGGCCCTGTTCTTCAAAATGTTCATCGTGGGGGCCACCATTCTCGTGGTGCTCGCATCGATCGAGTACGTGCATCGGTTCACCTTCTTCCGCGGGGAATACTACTTCCTGGTCGTCATGTCGGCGCTCGGCATGATGTTCATGGCTTCGGCCAACGACCTGCTGTCGGTCTTCGTCACGCTGGAGTTCTCGACCTTCGGTTTTTACATCCTGGTGGCCTATTTGCGGGACGACTTGGCGTCGAACGAAGCCGGCTTGAAATTTTTCATCCTCGGCGTCTTCGCCGCCGGACTGCTGGCCTACGGCATCAGCCTGGTCTACGGCGAAACGGGCAAGCTGGTCTTTTCCGACATGGCCTCGGCACCGGCCACCCCGGGCCTCATCATCGGTTTCTTACTGATCTTTGCGGCGTTGGGCTTCAAAATCGGCGCCGTCCCGTTCCACAGCTGGATCCCGGACACCTATCACGGATCACCGACCCCCGTGACGGCCTTTCTCTCCATCGCTCCCAAAGGGGCCGCCTTCGCGATTCTGCTCCGGATCTTTTTCGTGGCGCTGGCGTCCTTCAAGCCCCTGTGGGTCTTTTTGCTCGTCGCCGCCTCCATTCTGTCGATGACCTACGCGAATATCGTGGCGATCGCGCAACGCAACATCAAACGCCTGCTGGCCTATTCGGGCATCGCGCAGATCGGCAATGTCCTCATCGGCCTGGCCGCCGGGACGAAAATGGGCAGCGACGCGATCTTGTTCTATCTCCTCACCTATCTGTTCGCGAACATCGGCGCCTTCGCCGTGGTGATCGCCGTCAGCCAAGCCATCGGCAGCGACGAGATCGAGGACTACAGCGGCCTGAACCGCCGCTCGCCGTTCCTGGCGTTCGCGATGCTGCTGTTCCTGCTGTCCTTGGCCGGCGTGCCGCCGCTCGCCGGCTTTATCGGCAAACTCTACATTTTCGTGGCGGCGATCAAGGAAGGTTTGTACACGTTGATCACGGTCGGGCTGATCAACATCGTGATCTCCATGTACTACTATCTGATCGTCGTGAAGAAGATGTACATCAACGAGCCCATCGATCCGTCCCCCGTCGCCATCTCGGCGCCGATGAAGGCCGTCGTGTACGTCGGGCTTGCCGGCACCCTGCTGATCGGCATCTATCCGCAGCCCTTCATCGACTGGGTCGTGTCGGCCACCCTGATGTTTTCGAACCTTGCCGCGCCCGCCGCCCTCGCGCCGCCCGCGCCGCCGTTCGGCGGATAGAATTCTCCTGTCGCATCTAGGAACTTCTGCTAGAATAACCCGTCGTCATCCAGCGGGGGCCGACGTCGCAGGGCGACAGCCCGGCCCGCGCGCCGACCGGATGCGTTCCCATCCATGAATCCTGCCGCGCCTGATCGTCCGCAGATCTCCGTTGAGCCGCTGCCGGCGGCGGATGCACCGTCCGGTCGCCAGCCCGCGCCGAGCCGGCCCCTCGGGCGGGCGCTCGCCTGGTTCCGCTCACTCACGATCGAGCGGCGCATTTTGGCGGGATTCAGCCTCGTGTTTCTCGGCATTCTCGTCATCAGCGCCGTGTCCTACCGCAACACCAGCGTGCTGCTGCGCAACAGCACGCTGGACGCCCGGAGCCATGAATTGGTGCAGCTCTTGACCACGATCGACACGGCGATGGACGAGGCCGAGCAGAGCCACCGCCGCTATCTGGTCACGGGAGAGGAAGCCTATCTGAGGGCGTATCAGGCAGTGGTCGACGAGAAGGGCAATTATCTCCGGTACCTCGGCGAGTTGACGCGGGACTCGCCGGAGCAACAGCAGCGGGTCGCCATGCTGGGCCGCTTGATGGAACAGCAGATCAACGCGGAAGCCGCCGCCATCGCACAGCGCAACCGGGGCGGATTCGAGGCGGTACGCCGCATCGCGCTGGAGGGGGCGGCGAAGCGCGAGCTCACGGCGATCCACCGCATCATCGGCGAGATGGAGGTCCA
Organism: uncultured Nitrospira sp.; assembly: GCA_964642845.1. GTDB lineage: Bacteria > Nitrospirota > Nitrospiria > Nitrospirales > Nitrospiraceae > Nitrospira_D. The sequence goes on along the minus strand of CAZXRB010000006.1, from coordinate 12,687 downwards.
TGAGCGGCAGGCGTTGCGCCGCCGGGTGATGGAATCGGCGGCCAGCACAACGAACACCATCGTGCTGCTCGGGATCGGCGCCTTGCTCCAGCTCGTGCTGCTGGCCGCGGTGTACTACCTCATCCGGCACGACATCACCGAACGCCGCCGCGTGGCGGCGGAGTTGCAGCGCCGGGGGGAACTGCTGGAGGCGGCCAACAAGGAACTGGAGGCCTTCAGTTATTCCGTCTCCCATGATCTGCGGGCGCCCCTGCGACATATCGACGGCTACGCCGCCCTGCTGCGGAAGGCGGTCGGCGATTCGCTCAACGAGAAAGCCGCGCGCTATTTGCAGACCATTTCGGACTCCGCCAGGCAGATGGGCCAGTTGATCGACGACTTGCTGGTCTTTTCCCGCATGGGACGGCAGGAGATGCTGCACACGACGGTCAACCTGGACCAGCTCGTCAAGACAATCCTTTACGATTTACGTCTTGACTTGCAAGGACGCGAGATATCCTGGACAATTGAGCCTCTGCCGGAGGTCCCGGGCGATCCGGCGATGCTCCGCCAGGTGTTCATCAACTTGATCACGAACGCGATCAAGTTTACGAGCACGCGGCCGATCGCCAAAATCGAGATCGGCGTCGCGCGAAAGACGGCGGCGGAGGTGGTCCTGTTCGTGCGGGACAACGGAGTGGGATTCGACATGCAATATGCCGGAAAACTGTTCGGGGTCTTTCAACGACTCCATCGCGCCGATGAATTCGAGGGCACGGGTATCGGGTTGGCCAATGTGCGTCGTATCGTCCACCGCCACGGCGGACGGACATGGGCCGAAGGCGAGCCGGACAAAGGCGCGACGTTCTACGTCGCGCTGCCAACCAGGAGGCCGGCACCATGACCGCCGCAAAACCCATTGTGCTTGCCGAAGACAATCCCCGCGCCGCCGAGTTGGCCTTGGCGGCCATGGAAGAGCAGCACATTTCCGACAAAGTCGTCCTGTGCCACGACGGCGCCGAGGTGTTGGATTACCTGTACTGCCGCGGCCAATTCAAGGCCAGACTGAAGGGCAACCCGGCCGTCGTGTTTCTCGATCTCAAGATGCCGAAAGTGAACGGCTTGGAGGTCTTGCGCCAGATCAAGGCCGACAGCAACCTGCGACCGATTCCCGTGGTCATGCTCACTTCGTCCCGCGAGGAGCGCGACCTGGCGGAGAGCTACGCGCTCGGCGCCAATGCCTATGTCGTCAAGCCGGTCGAGTTCCATCAATTCCTCTCCGCCGTGAAAGAACTGGGCACATTTTGGGGCGTGATCAATGAGCCGCCTCCCGAAGGGTCCTGCTCGAGTCACTAGCCCCGATCGAGGTCCCGTGGCCACGCCGCTTCGATTGTTGCAACTGGAAGACAACCCCCTTGATGCCGACCTCATTGTCGCGACGTTGACCGATGGCGGCATTCCCTGCGAAGCCCGCCGCGTCGACAATCGGGAGGCCTTCCTCGCAGCCCTGAAGGAAGGCCGGATCGATATGATTCTGGCCGACTACTCGCTGCCCGGTTTTGACGGCATCGCCGCGCTCGCCCTCGCTCGGAAGCTCTGCCCCGACGTGCCGTTCATCTTCGTCTCGGGCACCCTCGGCGAAGAGCTCGCGATCGACACCATGCATCAGGGCGCCACCGATTACATCCTGAAACAGCGGCTGGGGCGGCTGGTGCCTTCGGTCCAGCGCGCGCTTCGGGATCTTCAAGACAGGGCGGAGCGCAAGCGCGCCGAAGAGGCCCTCCAGCAGAGCGAGAAGCAACTGCGGCAGGCGCAGAAAATGGAAGCGGTGGGCCGCCTGGCGGGCGGGCTGGCCCACGACTTCAACAACCTGCTCACCGTCATCATGGGCCACAGCCAAGTGCTGCTCAGCGAGATGGAACCCACCCACCCCCTGCGGGGCAAGATCGAGGAAATGCAGAAGGCGGGCGACCGGGCCGCCACCCTCATCCGGCAGCTCTTGACGTTTAGTCGGAAACAGCCGTCGGAGCCGACGATCCTCAGTCTCAATCCAATCGTGGCCAACTTCGAGACCATGCTCCGCCGCCTGATCGGCGAAGACATCGAGCTCAAGATCAACGCGAGCCCCGAGCCACTGCGGGTCAAAGCGGATCCGAGTCAACTGGAACAAGTGCTGATGAACCTGGTGGTCAACGCCCGCGACGCCACGCCGAAGGGCGGGGTACTGACAATCGAAACGGCCTCGGCGAATTTGGGCCGCTCGCCGGTGTACCACCTGCGGCCGCTGCCGCCCGGCGCCTACGTCAGACTGTCCGTCATCGACACCGGATGCGGCATGCCTCCCGAAGTGCAGGCGCATATCTTCGAGCCGTTCTTCACCACCAAGGAGGAAGGCAAAGGCACGGGGCTCGGACTCTCCACGGTGTTCGGCATCGTGACCCAGAGCGGCGGCGGCATCGATGTCACCAGCCGGCTCGGCAAGGGAACGCGCTTCGACATTTACCTGCCCAGCGCCACGGCGGCGGTTGACCAAACCGCCGGCCTCGAGGCGCCCCGGGAGTCGGTGCGCGGCCATGAGACTGTTTTAGTGGTCGAGGACGATGCGAGCGTTCGGGAGCTGGTGCGGGATGAGCTGCGCAAATTGGGGTACCGGGTGTTCGAGGCGAAGAACGGCCTGGAGGCGTGCCTCACCGCCACCCAGCAGATGGGCGACTTGGAGCTTCTGGTGACCGATGTCGTGATGCCGGGCATGAGCGGCACCGAACTCGCGCAGCATCTTCGGGTGATCAAGCCGGAGCTCAAGATCCTTTATATGTCGGGCTACACGGACGATGTCGGCATGGGGGCCGGGGATCCGACCAGCGCCTACGTGCAGAAACCGTTCACGCCCGAAGCGCTTGCCACGTTGGTGCGGGATCTCCTGGATCAGCGGCTTCACCGCAGCAACGGCGCGGCCTCCGTGCGTGCCACCGACCTCTCCAAGGTTTCGCATGGCGACCGCTCCGCGTGAGCTTCGGTCCTCCCGGGCGCTCTTCTCTCCCGTGGCGCTGGGACTGTGCGGATTGCTCCTGACTCTGCCGGCGTGGCCACAGCCGGCATCTGCCGAAGACCTACCATGGGAGCGGCTCACCGACGGCCTGTCCGTGGCGGTATGGAAACCCTCGGCACACTGCCCGGACGTGCCGCCCGCCTTGCTCACCGACATCGATCCCGCACGATACCGCTTCACCGTCCATCATTACGCCCAAGAAGGGCTGGCGCAGCCGCCCACCATCGAAGACTGGCAGAAGAGAACCGGGCATCACTTGTTGTTCAACGCCGGGCTCTTCACGGAAAACTTTGCGTACCTGGGCCTGCTGTATAAGGACGGCCGCTCTCTCGGCAGCCGGCGGCATGCGGCCTGGCACGGCCTGTTCGTCGCGGAGCCGACGGTCCCGGCGGAGCCCAACGCCCGCGTGCTGGATCTTTCGATGGATAGCTTCGATGAGCAGCGGGCGGCCTACAAGGAAGCGGCGCAATCCCTCATGCTGTTGGACCGCATGGGCAAGATTCGCGTGCGCCAGACGGGGAAACGGGCCTTTCAGACCCTCGTCGCCGACACGACCGGCGGCCACATCTACGTCTTGAAGAGCCTGGATGTCGTGACCTTGTACGATCTCGGCCAATGCGTCAAAGACAGGCTGCCGGGCATCCGACAGGTCATGGCCATGGACGGCGGTTCTTCCTCGGACATGCTCCTCGCGCCGGCCTTGTGGCAGGAGCGACATCAGGCCCATGCCAACTGGAAGGCCTTGTTCTCCGGCACCACCGCCCTGCACATTCCGCTTCCCACGGTGATTGGCATCAGCCCGCGGTGACCGAGGCGCGGGCCGGACGACCCGAGTGCGTCAGCGCCGCGGCGGCTCGACCGGATACCCCGCCTCCATCCAGGCATTCATGCTGCCCGCCACGTTGTAGACATGGCGATAGCCCAGATCCGCCAGGGTCTCCGCGGCGATGTTGCTGCGATGGCCGGACTGGCAGTAGACGACAATATGATCCTCCGGCTTCGCGCCAATCTCGCGGTGGCGCGATTTGATCTCCCGGAAATCGATGTTCAAATCGGTGCCGGGGATCACGCCGGTGACGTGTTCCTCTGGCGAGCGCACATCGACCAACACGAAGCCTTTCTTCTCGGGCGACGGCGCTTTCGCCAATCCGGCGCGCAACTGCTGGACGGTGAGCAGATAAGAATGATAAGACCAAGCCCCATCGCTGAACACGAGGCCGGCAACGAGAACACCGCCGATGATGAGCCCATGCCAGTATTTCATACGACCTCCTTCATCCTCGCGGACACGGGACCGACAGAACCGCCACATTCATGATAGAAACCGATGGAAACCATGGTCAAGAGTGGCCTGGTGCCTGGCGCTCGGAATCGCGGCCGGCTGCGCCGATGGGGCGAAGCTCATTCAGGAGCACGACCGGGGCGGGGTAGTGGTGTATCCGTTCAAGGGCGAACAGGGCGCCATGCTGTCATCGTTTCGCCGAGAAGCCCTCGAGGTGATGCGGCACAAGTGCGGCGGAGACTACACGATCGTCCGCGAGGGGGAAACGAAAGGTCGGGCGCGCGTGGCGAGTCCTATTGAAGGGGCGCAGGAAATTGTCCAGGAGCGGCGGTGGGGGATTCAGTTCCAGTGCAAGTGAGAAAACCCGGCGCCGCCAACATAGCAGAGTATGGAATCGTGGCTGCTCCCGCTCACCCTAGGCGGACGCCCCCTGCGTCATCAAATCGTCGATTGTGAGAAGGCTGAGCACCGTCACGCCCTCGGTTTCGACTTTCTTTCGCCCGTCCTGTTCCTTGCGATCCACGATCACCAAGGCATGCGTCACCGTGAGCCCGGCGCGGCGCGCGGCGGCCACAGCCTTGAGGAGCGACCCTCCGCTGGTGAGCACGTCATCGACGATCACCGCTCGATCGCCGACGCGAATGGCTCCTTCAATGAGCTTCCCGAGGCCGTGATCCTTGGCTTGCTTGCGGACCACGAACGTCCGCCATTCGCGCGGCGGCTGAGCCGCAAAGGCAAAGTCGGAGATCGTCGTCGCGATGGCAATGGCGCCAATCTCCAGCCCGCCGAGACAGTCTCCTGGAATCGGCTGGAGAACCTCGTAGGCCAGGCGCCCGACCAGTCGGCGTGCCGAGGGATGCGCCATGAGCGATCGGCAATCAACATAGAACGGGCTCGTGAGTCCGGAGGCCAGTGTAAAGCCTCGCTGCGGATCCCACTTAAACGACTGGGTGGCGTGGAACGCTTTCGCTAATTCGTCTCGCACGGCGCCTCCTGAGAGATGAGTGGCGGAGCGGCGCGTATTGTACACAGCCGGCGGGTCCGAAGGAACCGCTCTTTTCCTGCATATTCGTTGACCTTGGTTCGGTTCCAGGCTAGGGTCAATGCGTAGCCCGTCGGGCGGAACGTACCTCTCAGGAGCTGACTAACAGGAGCCGCGCATGGCGCCGGGACAGATGGTGGTGGGACGGTGGGGCGGAGCGGTTCGCTCGACGGCCGGAGGCGGCTCCTGTTGCTCATCTTCCTTGACCGCCCGGGGCTCCGTGGAAGGATCAGGATAGATCGCGCAGCCGGCTACGAACGTCAGGCTGAGCGCCAAGGCGGCCGGAGCAGCCCGCCATCCCCGCTGTAGTCGACATGCCATTACTCGCCCTCAATCGTGCCACACGTTCACCTATTGTCGTATCGACCCATGGCGCTGTCAACTTGAGGCGCCTGAATCAGGACCCTGTCGCGTGGTGATGGTGCAGCCTGGCAGAGCAGGAGTCGGCGCGCTCCTTGCGGTGCTGCTCTTGCTTTCGTTCGCGCCTTTCCCCGGCCTCGCGCCGGTGTTCGGGCAGCCCGCTCAGAGTTCGGCCACGCTGCTCGTGAAAGGGTTGGTGTTCCACGGCAACACCGTCGTGTCGAACAAAGAGCTGGAGTCCCTGACGCAGCCCTTTGTGGGGCAACAGCTGGATCTCCCCGGACTCGAACGGGTGGCCGAACAGATCGCCGAGTATTACCACCGCAAAGGCTACACCCTGGCCAGCGCCTATGTTCCCCAACAAGACATTCGCTACGGCGTCGTGACGATCGCGATTCTCGAAGGCCGGCTCGGCGACATTACGGTGTCCGGCAACCGCTACTATTCGACCGACTTCATCCGCGGCAGTTTCGCTGAAGCCATGGAGGAAGGCGTCATCCGCAACGTGGCGCTGGAACGGGCCCTGTTGTTGCTGAACGACTACCCCGACCTGAAAGTCTCCGCCGTGCTCGCACCGGGCCGGTCCACCGGCAGCACCAACATCCTTGCCAACGTGGAAGACAAACGGCCCCTCCATGCCACCCTCGACTACAACAACTACGGCTTCAACAACATCTCGCGCAACCGGTTCGGCGCGGGCCTTGAGGTCGGCAATGTGTTGTTTGACGGCGCGACCCTCAACCTCAACGGGATCTTGGGCGATCACCCGGATCGCCTCCAATTTCTGACCGGCGGCTATGCCATTCCCCTTGGCGTGCATGGCACCAAACTGGTTCTCTCAGGGTCGGCCGGGCGGTTCGACGTCGGCGCCGAGCTGGCGGCCTTACAGATCCGCGGCCGGATCCAGACCTACGACATCTCCATCACACACCCCTTTATCAAGACACGTTTCCAAACCCTCCTGCTCGACGCCGGCTTCGCATCCAAGGACAATCGCCTGTTCGTGCTCGGCAATCTGGTCGGGAACGACAATGTGCGAATGGCGAAGCTTGGCATCAACTACGACCGGTTGGATCTCTCCGGCCGGACTTACATCTCGCTCTATGGCTATCAGGGGCTCGGCGAGGTCCTGGGAGCAATGGACAATAATGCGCCGCTCACGACCAGGCAAGGAGCCGATAACCGCTTCACCAAAGGTACCGTCGCGGCCGGCCGGATCCAGAGTCTGGGCCATGACCTGCTGCTGGTCGTGCGAGGCACCGGCCAGATCACCACCGGCCCGGTCGTCGTGATCGAGCAGATGCTGCTCGGCGGGCCCGACTCGGTGCGCGGCTACCAGCTCGGCGAGCGCTTCGTGGACGAGGGTTACACAGTCACGGCAGAAACCCGCATCCCCCTCCTTCCCTCATCGCTGCCGAGCACGCAGGGGGCGGTCTTCGTCGATCATGGCGGTGGGCGTCTCAGGAATCCCCAACCGGGGGAGCGCGCCTCTGCCAGCCTCACCGGAGCCGGGTTCGGGATTCAGACGGAATTACCGTATTACGCCTTACGGCTCAGATGGGATGTCGGCTTCCCGCTCGGTCCGAAACCCGTCGGAGGCACGATCGCCGGAGACCGTTCGCCTATTTTTTATCTCCAGGCCACGGCGCGGTTTTAGCGCCCGTTCACTGGTTCGAGGCCGAGTCACGGACGACGCATGGCTGATCCCTCCCTCAAAGCTCGTGCATTGCCTTGTTTTCTCAAGGATGCCCCTTTCGAGGCAGATCTTCCGTGGGATGCGCCTGCGCATCCGCCCTGCGACACTTAGAGCCAAAGGCTTGTCATGAGATCCCGATCCACGTATCGAGACCGGTTCACGAGTAAGGGCGGGCGGATGTCCCGCCTCCTGTGCGGCCTGCTGGCCTTGCTGCAACTCCTGCTACCCGCTGTGGCCGCCGCGCTACCGACGGAGGGTCAAGTGGCCGGCGGACAGGCCACGATCCAGCAGACGCCGAAATCCTTGACGGTGCAACAGGCTACGGACCGGGCCATTCTGAATTGGAGAAGCTTTTCCATCGCGGCCGATGAGGCGGTCCGCTTCGCCCAGCCTTCGGTCACGTCCATCGCGCTGAATCGCGTCGTGGGCATCGATCCCTCGGTTATCCTCGGTCGCCTCGAGGCCAACGGCCGGCTGTTTCTCGTCAACCCCAACGGCATCCTGTTCGGAGCCGGCTCGCAGGTCAATGCCGCCGGGCTCCTGGCTACCACGCTGCAAATCCGCGACGACGATTTCATGGCCGGCCGCTACCTCTTCGCGCAAGACCCGCTCAAAGGGCTGAAGTCGGTAGTCAATCGAGGCGCCATTCACGTCGCCGATCATGGCTTCGTGATCCTCGCCGCTCCTGCGGTGTCCAACGAAGGCATCATCGTGGCCAACTTGGGAACGACCGTGCTCGCCTCGGGGCAACAGGTCACTCTCGATCTCATGGGGGATGGGCTTATCAATTACGCCGTGACCGACAAGGTCCTGGCGCAAGCGCTCGGACCCGACGGGAAGCCCATGACGTCGGCCGTCAGCAACAGCGGCACGATTCAGGCCGATGGCGGGCAAGTCATTTTGCAGGCGAAGGCCGCCGGCGACGTCTTCTCGTCCGTCGTGAATCACAGCGGGGTCGTTCGGGCGCGCAGCCTGGTGAATCAAGGCGGCATCGTCCGGCTCGACGGCGGAGACAGCGGGCTGGTGCAGGTCGCTGGAACGATCGACGCAGCCGGCGCTGCGAGTGACGCGAAAGGCGGACAGGTTTCGGTGCTCGGCCGGTCCCTGGCTCTGACAGAGCCCGCGCGCATTGACGTCTCTGGCCAAGCCGGTGGGGGCACCGCCTTGATCGGCGGGAACTATCAGGGGGCGGGGCCGGAACCCAACGCCGTCTCTACGGTCGTTGCAGCCGGCGCCTCGATCGCCGCCGACGCGGTCATTCAGGGTGATGCCGGCACCGTCGTCGTCTGGTCCGACGGCCATACGGGGTTTGCGGGACAGGTCTCGGCGAAGGGGGGACCATCCGGGGGCAATGGCGGCTTCGTCGAGGTGTCGGGCAAGCGCACGCTGGCCTTTGACGGAACGGTGGACACGTCGGCGCCGTCAGGACGGACCGGGACTCTACTGCTGGACCCGACCGATATCACCATCTCGAGCGCCGCGAACTCCAATGTCACCGCGGGCCCGACTTTCACCGGGATGGCGGCCACCTCGAATTTGAACGTCACCACGCTGCAAACCGCCCTCGGCACGAACAACGTGATCGTGGACACCACCAGCGCCTTTGGGAGCGCGGGCAACATCACCGTGTCGAACGCCGTGACCTGGGCCAGCGCCAATTCGCTCGAGTTGCGCGCGCATAACAACATCACGGTCAATGCCGGCATTTCTGCCACCGGACTTGGCACATTGCGACTCCTCGCCAATCAGGACGGCATCGGAGGAGGTAACGTCGCGCTGAACGCCGCCATCTCGGCCCGTCTTGGCGGCATTCAACTTTCCGGAGTGGGCATCACGAGCCTCGCGGCCGGCACGATCTCGACGACCGGGGCCGCCAATCAGAACGCGGGGAATCTCGCTGTCACGGCCACAGGGACGGTGAATTTGGCGGGCGCCATCACGGCCAACGGCGGGGCCGTCGGCGCCGGCAACCCGGGACGGGGCGGGGGCATGGTCTCGATCACAGGAGCAACAGGCGTCACGACCGGCGCCGTCACCGCGAACGGCAGCAACGGCAACGGCGCCAATCAGGCCGGCGGCAATGCTGGAACGATCACCATCACCAACACGGCGTCGGGAAATCTCACGACCGGTGCGCTCATAGCGCGTAGCGGCAACGCCGTCGGGACGGGAGCAGGAGGAGCCGCCGGGAGCATCACCGTCACGCAGAACAATGCGGCAGCCGGAGCCTTCCTACAAACCGGCTCTATCAATACCGCCGGAGGATCGAATGGCCACGGCGGATCTGTGAACCTGTCCTCGCAAAGCGGGCTGCAATTTGCCGCGGCCTCCACCATCCAGACAACAGGCGGAACAGCCCTCGCGGGCACGGCCGGCCGCAACGCCGGCAACACGACGTTGTCGGGCCGAACGGTCACCACCACCGGCGCCATCACCGCGAACGGCAGCAGCGGGAACGGCGCCAACCAGGCCGGCGGGAACGCGGGCACGATCGCCATCGCCTCAAATGGGGCTCTCAGCACATCGGCCGGGGCGGTCACCGCGAGCGGCGGGAACGCCGGCGGAGGGAATGCAGCCGGTGGCAACGGGGGCATTATCGCCATCACCAACAACTCCGCCACGACGGGTAACGTCACCACCGGCGCGCTGACTGCCCGCACCGGCAACGCCGCCGGAACCGGCGCGGCGGGCGCGGCGGGCAGCATCGGGGTCGTTCAAAATAATGCGACGGCCGGCGCCATGCTTCAGACTGCCGCGATCAATACCAGCGGCGGGACCAAAGGAGCGGGCGGCGCGGTGCAGCTCAGCTCCGCCAGCAACGTGAATGTCACGAGCACCATCACGACCTCGGGGGGCGCGGCCGTAGCGGGCGGCACGCATGCCGGCGGCGCCGCAGGGAATGTGACCATCACCGGCGTGAACCGCACGGTGACCGGCGCCATCACCGCCAACGGCGGCGCGGGCGTCGGTACGAACCAGCCCGGAGGCAACGCCGGCGTGGTCTCGATCACCGGCGCGGGGAGCTTGACGACGGGCGCGATCACCGCCAGAACCGGCGCGGCGACCGGCACCGGAGCCGGTGGTGCGGTTGGTTCCATCACTCTTTCCGGAACCACGGTGAGTTCCGGCGCGCTGAACAGCTCGGGGCAGGCTAACGGCCACGGCGGCAACGTCTCCGTGAGCGCGACGACTGGGGCGGCGACGCTCACCACCATCACGACCTCGGGGGGCGCGGCAAACGCCGGAACAACCGGGCGGAACGCCGGCACGGTCGCCGTCACCAGCGCCGGGAATGCATCAATGACAACCATCACGGCCAACGGCGGCAACGGCAACGGCGCCGGCCAAGCCGGCGGCACCGGAGCGAATGTCAGTGTCACTTCCAGCGGCGGCAATGTGACGGTCGGGGCCATCTCGGCGATCGGAGGAAACGGGCTCGCAGGCAACGCCAACGGGGGCAATGGAGGAGCCGTCTCCCTCGATGCGGGCGGGGCCGCGCCGACCGTCACTCACGCGAACATTACGACAACCGGCGGCAACCGTTCCGGGACCGGCACAGCCGGATCAGGCGGGACCGTCACCGTGGCGGATGCCGCGCTGCTGTCCGCCAACACGACCGTCACCGCATCCGGAGGCAGCGCCGGTCTCGGGACGGGAGGCAACGTCATCTTTGGCAGCACGGTGAACGGGAATGCCGCCGGCCGCACGCTCACAGTCAATACGAATGGCCAGACGACATTCTCCGGGGCGGTCGGCGGCACGATGCCGCTCGCCTCCCTGACCTCGAACGCGACAGGAACCATCCGGGTCGGCGGCAACGTGACGACCACCGGCACCCAGACCTACAACGACCCGCTCACCCTGCTCGGCGATTCGGTCATGACCGGCACCACACCGACTTTCGGGTCCACCGTAAATGGAAACGGCTTTAATTTGACGTTGAACTTCAGCAGCACGACGACGATCAACGGCGCGAACTTCACCAACATCAACAACTTCGCTGGCGGCAACGGGGGGACGACCACCCTCACCGGCGGCTTCATGACGCTCGGTTCGCAGACCTACAGTGATGCCGTCACCCTGACCGGCACCACCACTCTCACAAGCTCCGGTGGCCAGGCCATCACCTTCACCAGCACCCTCAACGGCGCGCAGGCGCTGACGCTGAACACGGCCGGCACCACGACGTTCGGAGGCTCTGTCGGGGGCACGACTCCGTTAGCCGGCTTGACCGCGAATGCTGGCGGGACTACCGCCATCACCGGCGGTTCGGTCAGGACATCCGGAAACCAGACGTACAATGACAACGTGACGATGAACCAAGCCACGACGCTCACCTCGACCGGCGGAGCGGTCACGTTCGGCGGCAACGTCACGAATACGTCGCCCGGTGCCGGGATCACGGTGGATGCGCCGACGATCAATCTGACCGGCGGGACCACAATCGCTACGACGGCCGACGGGCCCGTCAATTTCTTTACCGATACGTTCAATCCCAACGGCGCCGGCGTCAACATTGGGACCGGCACCTTGTCTCTGGCCCCCAACGTGCTCACGAGAACCATCGAGTTCGGCGACGTGAACACCGGCCGCGTCACCGACGTGTACTATGGATCGACCTTCGGCAGCGTGACGGCGGGCAGCGTGACGATCGGACGGCCGGCCCACACGGGCAACATCTTTGTGACCGGCGTGGCGGCGGCGCCTAGCGCGACCAATATCGTCAATGGCGGCGCCGGCTCCATCACGTTCGAGACTACCCCCTACGTCAGCGGCAACAATCCAGTTGGTGCGCTGAGCGGATCGGGAGGGATCAGCCTGGGCAGCAACCTGACGGTCGGAACCGGCACGCTACGGCTGACGACGACAGGCGCCATCACGCAGACCGCCGGCACTGTCACGGCCGAGACAGCCGGCTTGTCGGCCGCCACGGGTATCAGTCTACCGCAGCCGGCGAATAACGT
>CAZXRB010000006.1:0-263 GCA_964642845.1 uncultured Nitrospira sp. | reverse complement strand
TGAACGGCCTCACGATCGGCTCGGTCGCCGCAACGGCGGATGGCTTCCATCCTGCCATCACCGGCCTGACGGCCGGCGCCGGCACCATCACGCTGCAAAGCGGAGGCCCAGTCACGCAGACGCAACGGCTCCTGGCCTCGACCTTGAGTCTCCAAGGCAGCGGACCCTATACGCTGACCCACGCCTCGAACGACGTCACCACCCTTGTTGCCAATACGACAGGCAATGTCCAATACACAGATGCCAACGCGCTACTGCTCGGC
>CAZXRB010000005.1:70818-89201 GCA_964642845.1 uncultured Nitrospira sp. | reverse complement strand
GTCGGAGATGTGGATCAGTCCATCGATGCCTTCCTCGAGACCGACGAAGGCGCCGTAGTCGGTCAGGCTCACGACCCGGCCCCGCACGCGCGTCCCGACCGGATACTTGCCCGCCACATTCGTCCAGGGATCAGCACTCTTCTGCTTGAGGCCCAGCGAAATGCGGCCCGTCTCGCGGTCGTATTTGAGGACGGTGACTTCCACCTTGTCGCCGACGCTGAACATCTCGGAGGGATGGCCCACGCGGCCCCACGACATATCGGTGATATGCAGCAAGCCGTCGATGCCGCCCAGATCGATGAACGCCCCGTAGTCGGTGATGTTCTTGACCATGCCTTGAATGAGCTGGCCTTCCTTGAGATTGGCCAGCGTCGTCTGCCGTTTCCTGTCGCGGGTTTCCTCGAGCAGCACGCGGCGGGACACCACTACGTTGCCGCGGCGATGGTTGATTTTGATGATCTTCAGCGGGAAGGTCTTCCCGACGAGGGAATCGAGGTCGCGCACGGGGTGCAGATCGATTTGGGAGCCGGGCAGGAAGGCTTTCACGCCGATGTCCACCATCATGCCGCCCTTGATGCGGGAGATGATCTTGCCCTCGATGCTCTTTTCCTCCTTGTAGAGCTTTTCCAGTTCTTCCCAAATCTTCATCTTGTCGGCTTTTTCTTTGGAAAGAACGAGATTGCCGTCGGCGTCCTCGCATTCTTCGATGTAGACTTGCAGGCGGTCACCGACCTTCAGCTGCTGCAGCTCTTCTGCGGAAAACTGGTCGGCCGGGATCATCCCTTCCGACTTGTAGCCGATGTCGACGACAACCTTGTCTTTCGTCAACGCGACCACACGCCCTTCGGTGATCGTGCCCTCCTGAAGATTGCGAAACGTTTCTTCGTACAACGCCGCCAACGCGTTGCGGTCTAACTGGCTCTCACTGCCTTTGGACACCGTACTCATGTGCACATCCTACTCTTCCGACTCGCGCCGGGTGCTGATGGTGGAGGAGAGCCGGGCTCACTCAGCATTGCGAGCGCCGGCGGTCTGGCTGTTCGGTGGCTCGTGCGCCGCGTCCCCGTGCCCCTTGGGGGGCGGCACGTCTCCCAGCGCTGCGATATGCTCGATCACCGTTCGGCTCACCTGTTGATAAAAACGCTTTGCGTCTCCCTTCTCACGGGACTCCGGCCGCTCAAACGTGAGCGGAGGGCCGAACCGCACACTGACGGGCCGAAACCGTGGCCATCGCGCTCCGGTCGGCAAGACATGGAACGTCCCCTTAAGATAAGCCGGCACGACGGGACAGCCCGTCTGCGACACGATGACACCCAGGCCGGCCTTTGGCGGTCGCAGATGGCCGTCATGGCTACGGCCGCCTTCCGGAAAGATCACCACGACCTTGCCTTCCTGAATCAGGCTGATCGCCTTCCCGAAGGCTTCCCGATCCAATCGCCCGAGCCGCAAGGGGATCCATCCCAGCGCCTGTAGCACGGCATTGACCACAGGAACCGGAAACAAATCACTGCGCCCCAAGTACCACGCCCGCCGCGGCATCCCGCAGCCGAGCAGCGGGATATCCAAGTAGCTCGCATGGTTCGCCGCGACCAGCACGCCGCCGGAACGCGGGATGGTCCCCTCGGTGCGATAGCGGAAACACATCCAGGCGATCGCCCGCGTCAGGACCCAGAGGATCCCATAGACGAATCCGCTCACGGCGCGGCCGAGACCGCCGCCAGCATCTGCGCAACCACTTCCTCGACATTCAGCGAGGACGTATCGATGTGCCGGGCGTCCGCGGCGGGGATCAAGGGGGCGACGGCTCTGGTGCGATCCCGCGTATCGCGGCCCGACAGGTCCTGGTAGGTCTCTTCAACTGGACCGCGATGGCCGGCCGCCACCAATTCACGATGCCGCCGCTGCGCCCGCACGGTCGCGTCGGCGTCGAGAAAGAATTTCACCGGTGCCGAGGGAAAGACCTTGGTGCCGATGTCCCGCCCTTCCGCGACGACGGACCCCCGCTCCCCGATCCGCCGCTGCACCGGCAACAGCCACTCGCGCACGGCCGGGATTGCCGAGACGATCGACGCAGCGGCGGACACGGCCGGCGTGCGCAACTCACCCGTGACATCCCGGCCATCCACGAGGACCATCATTTCGCCGTTGTGAAACTTCATCTCGAGCGACGTGTCGGGTAGCAACCTGGCGATGCTTTCCTGATCAGACGGCTCCACCCGGCAGTGCAATACTTTCCAGGCGACCGCGCGATACAAGGCGCCCGTATCGAGATAGAGATACCCGAGGCGGGCCGCCAACAGTTTGGCCACGGTGCTCTTGCCGACTCCCGCCGGCCCGTCAATCGCGATAATCACGCAGCCTTCCGTTCCGTGCCTCGGCTCCCAAAGCGAGCCGTATTATAGTCCTCAGGCATGGCCCGTCAACAATCCCATCAACCGGGATTCGAACCCGGGGAACGACGTGGCGACGCACCCCGTGTCCACGATGGTCGTCGGACGCTCACCCGTCAAGGCTCCGATCGCCAGCGACATGGCCACGCGATGATCCCCATGGCTCTGTACCTCCGGCGCGGCCCGCAACCGGCCGTTCCGGCCGGCCCCTCCCAGCCCTTGAATGACCATGCCCCCGGGCGTGTCGGCGATACGGGCGCCCATGGCCCGTAATTCCGCTCCCATCGTAGCAATCCGGTCGCTCTCCTTGATGCGCAGCTCCTCCGCGCCCGTCACCACCGTCTCGCCGTCGGCCACCGCCGCCGCGACACAGAGGATCGGAAATTCGTCGATCGTTTGCGGAATCTCGTCCGGCCCGACCGTCACGCCCTTGAGCGACGCAGACGTCACATGCAGGTCCGCCACCGGTTCGCCGGCTTCGTCCCGAGACTGCAACACCTGGATATGGGCGCCCATCCGCCTCATGACGTCGATCAACCCGGTCCTCGTCGGATTCATCCCGACGTTCTGGATGATGACCTCCGAACCGGGCACGATCGTCGCACCGACGAGAAAAAAGGCGGCCGCGGAAAAATCTCCCGGAATCACGAGGTCCCGTCCCGTCCATCCGACGGACGGCCGCCCCTGAAGAGTCAGGGTCCGGCCCTCTCGGGCAAACGGAATGCCGAAGGAGCGAAACATCCGTTCCGTATGGTCGCGCGAGCGCCGCGGCTCGCTCAGGCGCGTGGTCCCTTCCGCAAACAGGCCGGCCAAGAGCAGCGACGACTTCACCTGCGCGCTGGCCACCGGCGAAGCGTAATCGATGCCGTGCAACCGTTGCCCGGTAATCGCCAGCGGAGCCAGCTCGCCCCCCTTGCGGCCGGCGATCGCAGCCCCCATGGCACGGAGCGGCTTGACCACCCGGCCCATCGGGCGGCGCCGGATCGACTCGTCGCCGGTCAGCACGGTAAAGAAATCCTGTCCGGCCAAGAGTCCCGCCAGCAGGCGGATGCCGGTGCCGGAATTGCCGCAATCGATCGGGGCGTCGGCTTCCGTCAACCCCCACAAGCCTTTGCCTTGGACGGTCAACTGCTCCGGGGTCTCTTCGATGGGAATGCCGAGCGCACGGAAGGCGCGCATCGTATGCAAACAATCTTCTCCGCGGCAATAGCGGGACAGCCGGCTGGTGCCCTCGGCGAGCGCGGAGAGGATGATGGCCCGGTGCGTAATCGACTTGTCGCCGGGCACGGTAATCGTGCCTCGCAGGGCACCGCCCGGCGTGATGGTCCACGTCGTCATCGCGCTATCCCCCCACGGTGGGGCGCGTGTTCAACTGTTCTCGCTCCGCTTTCGCCCGTGCCAGCAACTTCTCGATGCCGGCCGCGTCGCCCACTTTAATGAGCTGCTTCAACTCATCCAATGCCCGCTGATAGCCCTCGATACAGGCAACAAGGTTGTCACGATTCCACAGAAAAATGTCGCGCCACATCTCCGGCGAGCTGGCGGCGATGCGCGTCGTATCCCGCAGTCCCCCGCCGCTGTGCCCGGCGAGGTCGAGCGCGGGCAGCGTCCGATCCCGCAGATCGGCCAGCGTATTCATCAGGGCGAAGGCCGCCACGTGAGGCAAATGACTGACGGCGCCCAGGATCTGGTCGTGGAGATGCGGATCCATGATCAACACGATCGAGCCGGTCTCCTCCCACAACCGGCGCACGCGGTCCAGCGCGTCCGGCCCCGTGCGAGGGGTCGGCGTGAGGATGCAGCGGGCGCCCTGGAACAACTGCTCGGATCCCTCCGCCACGCCGGTTTTTTCTTTCCCCGCGATGGGGTGCGCCCCGACGAAATGCACGCCGGACGGCAGCGCCGCTTCGGACTGCTCGACAAGCATTCCTTTGACACTTCCGACGTCGGTGACGATCGCGCCCGGCGCGACGAGGTGGGCCCATTCCTTCAAATGGCGGCCGTACGTGTCGACCGGCGTCGCCAGCACGACGAGATCCGCGCCCCGCACGCCGTCTTTCGGATCCGCCACGAAGCGGTCGATGGCGCCCAGTTCAACGGCGGTCTTGAGATTCTCCACGCGCCGGCCGACGCCCACGACTTCATCGGCGAGGTGCTTGCGGCGTACGACCATCCCGAGCGAGCCGCCGATCAGGCCCACGCCGATGATCGCCACCTGTTTGAAATGCACCGCCATGAATGGCCGCCTAGATCTCCCGTCCCACCGCCCGCGCGATGTTGCCGAGATCGTGCATCAGCTCCTTGAATTTGGACGGCTTGATCGACTCCTCTCCGTCGCAGAGGGCGCATTCGGGATTGGAATGGACCTCGATCAAGAGGCCGTCCGCGCCGGCCGCCACCGCGGCCTTGGACATCGGCGCCACGAGGTTCCACTTCCCCGTCGCATGGCTGGGATCGACGATGACCGGCAAATGGGAGAGCTCCTTGAGGGTGGGGATCGCGGCAAGGTCGAGCGTGTTGCGATACTGCGTCTCGAATGTTCGGATGCCCCGCTCGCACAGCATGACGTTGCGATTCCCGCGCGACATGATGTATTCCGCGGACAGGAGGAATTCCTTGATCGTAGCCGACAACCCACGCTTCAGCAGCACCGGCTTGTCGTAGGCGCCCACTTCCTTGAGCAGCTCGAAGTTTTGCATGTTGCGGGCGCCGATCTGAATGATGTCGGCTTTTTCCAGAAACAATTCGATATCCCGCGTGTCGAGGATTTCGCTCACGACCGGCAAGCCCGTTTGCTTCTTCGCCTCGACCAAATAGTCCAGCCCTTCCCGGCCCAAGCCCTGGAAGGAATAGGGAGACGTCCGCGGCTTATAGGCGCCGCCCCGCAGGATGCTGGCGCCGGCCGCCTTGACATCGTGCGCGATGCCGACGGTGAGCTCCAGCCGTTCCACCGCGCAGGGACCGGCCATCATGGCGAGCTTTTTTCCGCCGATCTTCACGCCGCCCACCTCGATGATCGTCCCTTCCCGCTTGAACTCGCGGCTGACGAGTTTCCACGGCGCCAGGATGGGGAGCACGCTTTCCACGCCGGGGAGGGCGGTCAACGGCTGGTTCTGCAGGATGCGATCGTCGCCGATGACGCCGATGATAGTGCGCTCCTGGCCGGTGGAGATCTGTGACTTGAGTCCCAGCTCCCGCAACCGGTCGATGATGTGATCGACTTCCCGTTCCGTCGCCTCGGGTTTCAACACGATGATCATGTGTGCCTCATACGCCGGACGCGGGTCCCAGCACTTTCTGGAGCGCGTTCAGAAACAGAGTGTTCTCGTCGGCCCGCCCGATCGTCACGCGCAGGAATGTCCCGTCGATATGCCGAACGATCACCCCTTCCCGCAACAACGCCTCAAAGACCCGCCGCCCGTCGCGCTTCACGTCGAAGTAAAGAAAATTAGCCTGGCTCGGAATGGGCGCCAACCCCAAGGTCCGGAGCCCCTGGCCCACCTGCTCCATCCCGGCCGCATTCACGGCCCGGCTCTTCGCCACGTGATCGTCGTCGCCCAACGCCGCCAAGGCCGCCCGTTGCGCAAGGCTGTTCGCGTTGAAGGGCGGCCGCACGCGGTTGAGCAGATGGGTGATCTCCGGCGTCGTGATGCCATACCCGATGCGCAGCCCTGCCAATCCATAGATCTTCGAAAACGTGCGCAGCACGACGGCGTTGCGCCCTTCCTTCACGTACGCGATGGTGTCGGGAAATTCAGGATCACGGACGTATTCATAATAAGCCTCGTCGAACACCACAATCACGTCCCGCGGCACGGCCGCCATCAGTTGGCGCACCGCCGCCGCTTTCACCATCGTGCCGGTCGGATTGTTGGGATTGCAGACAAACAGGAGCCGCGTGCGCGGCGTGATCGCCCTGGCCATCGCCTCGAGATCATGGGTCCAGTCCACGAGCGGCACGATGACGGGTTTGCCGTGCGCCGCCGTGACTTCCATCTTGTAGATGATAAAGGTGTGATCGGCCATCACGGCTTCGTCGCCGGGGGCCAAAAACGTGCGCGCCAACAAGGCGAGGATTTCATCTGAGCCGTTGCCCAACATCACATGGTCGCTGGTCACTTTCCATCGTTCGGCGAGCGCCTGGCGAAGCCGAGACGCTCCGCCGTCCGGATACCGGTGGAGCGTCTCGGCTCCCCCGGCCAATGCCGCGACAGCTTTGGGCGACGGACCCAACGGATTCTCGTTCGAGGCCAATTTCACCACGCGGGTCAGCCCCAGCTCCCGCTCTAGTTCCTCGATGGGCTTTCCCGGAACGTACGGGGTGAGCGACGCGATGTCAGGATGGACGTGCAGTGCCATAGGTCAGCTATGCGCCGGGTAGGAGCCGAGGACTTTCATGAAGAGGCATCGCCCCTTGATTTCCTCGACCGCTCGCTTGACGCGCTCCTCCTCGATATGGCCTTCGACGTCGACGAAGAAGATATATTCCCAGGCTTTGCGCCGCGAGGGACGGGACTCGATCTTGGTCATGTTCAGGCCGTGGGACGCGAACGGCCGCAACAGATCATACAGCGCTCCGACCTTGTCTTTGACGGAAAGCATGAGCGACGTTTTATCCTTGCCCGTCCGTTCAGGGGCTTTTTGAGAAAGCACCAAGAAGCGGGTGTAGTTGTTCAGATTGTCTTCGATGCGGGCCTTGATGACTTTCAGCCCGTACAGCTGTCCGGCCAGTTCCGAGGCGATGGCGGCCGCGGCGGGCTCGTCGATGCACAGCTCCGCCGCGCGCGCCGTGCTGGCCACGTCGGCGACCGGTATGTGGGGCAGATTGGTCTCCAGCCAGTTCCGGCACTGGGCGATCGCGTGCGGATGTGAATAGATCTTTTTCACCTCTTCGATCTGCCCCGATTTCGACAGGAGGTGGTGGGACACCTCTTGCAGAATCTCCCCATAGATCAGCAGATTGGAGTCGATGAACATATCGAGCGTATGGTTCACGACGCCTTCCGTAGTGTTTTCGATCGGCACGACGCCGAAATTCGCCCGTCCCCGCTCCACTTCGCTGAAGACCTCTTTGATGCTGTGGACGGGAACATACTGCGCCGACGAGCCGAATTTCTGCATGCAGGCCATATGGGTGAAGGTCGCGCGGGGACCGAGGTAAGCCACCTTCTGAGGTCCTTCCAACGAGAGGGAGGCCGACATGATCTCCCGGTAGACCGAACGAATCGCCTCGCTCGGGAACGGTCCGCTGTTCTGCTTGGTCAACCGTTCGATAATGGCGGCTTCCCGCCCGGGGGTATGCAGGTTCGCCTCGGCGTCCTGTTGCTTTTTGAGTTTGCCGATCTCAATGACGCTTTTCGACCGCTCATTGAGGAGGCGGAGGATCTCGTCGTCGATCCGGTCGATTTCTTTTCGGTATTCCGCTAGATCCTTGGGCATCCGGGCGAACCTCGGACTCTGGACCCGAGGGAGGATCTCTCCCTTCGAGCCAATGGGAACCGGCCGTGCGGACAAGTGGTGAATCTTACAGGAATGACGGAAACGATTGCAAGGATACGCCTGTCAATTCAAAAACTTCTGACGCTGCCGGGATCGATGAACAAAGAGACTCTTAGAGAAGAACGGTGGGCGGCTTGTGCAAGTGCTCGAACGCCAGTCTCGTCGCCTGACGGCCGCGGGCGGTGCGCTCGAGATATCCGGCTTGGATGAGATAGGGCTCATACACGTCTTCCAACGTGCCTTTGTCCTCTTGCACCGCCGCCGCCAGCGACTCGATGCCGACCGGCCCTCCGCCGAATTTGTCGATGATCGCGAGCAGGATCGTACGGTCCATTTCATCGAAGCCGGCTTCATCGATGCCGAGCCACGCCAGCGCCTCCTGCGCCACGCGCTTGGTGATGCGCCCGCCCGCCTTGATCTGCGCGTAGTCCCTCACCCGCTTGATGAGCCGGTTGACGATGCGTGGCGTCCCGCGCGCGCGCCGGGCGATTTCCTCCGCGCCTTCCCGCTCAATCTCGACCTCCAGGACCCGGGCGGACCGCAGGACGATGGCCTCCAGATCGGCCGGGGCGTAGAACTCCAGGCGATAGACCAACCCAAACCGGTCCCTGAGCGGGGACGTGAGGGCCCCGGCACGCGTCGTCGCGCCGACCAGTGTGAACCGCGGCAAATCAAGTTTGACGGTCCTGGTTGCCGGCCCCTGGCCAATGACCAAGTCCAATTGAAAGTCCTCCATCGCCGGATAGAGCGCTTCTTCGACCGCCGCCGGCAGGCGATGAATTTCATCGATGAAGAGCACGTCGTGCTCTTCCAGATTGGTCAGGATCGCCGCCACATCTCCGGCATGCGCCAGCACCAGCCCCGACGTCGAGCGCAACGCCGCCCCCATCTCACGAGCGATGATATGGGCGATGGTCGTCTTGCCGAGTCCCGGAGGGCCGTAAAAAATGGCATGGTCGAGCGCCTCGCCCCGTTGCTTCGCCGCCTCGATGCAGATGCGGAGCGACTCCTTCATTTTGTCCTGCCCGACGTATTCGTCGAGCGTCTGGGGGCGGAGGGCGTTTTCGATCCCCCGCTCCTCTTCCGTGACGCGATTGGTGACCAGTCGTTCGGCCATGGGCGGGAGTCGCCTCTATTTTTGCTCGGGCGCCGGCACGTATTTAGGGGGCGGCGGGAGGGCCCCCTGTCCCGGCGTGGCCGTGCTGCCGCAGTCGGGCGGACAGCGTTTGAACCCTTGGGTCGGATCCGGCATGGTGGATTCCATCTTCCGGAGTTGGCATTGGGTCAGCCGCCCCCCGTCCTTGGCCCCGCAACGCGCCGGCACCGAGGAACTGCCGATCTCGGCGTAGCCGTCCGGGCAGGACCCGCACACCGGCAAGAGGTTCGCCCCGATCGGCACACATTGCACCAGCGTCGGATCGCCGTCTTTGCAGACTTCCGGAGACTGGGTGACGCCGGTCGTGACATACCCATCCGGGCACGTGCCACAGGTCATCCGAATGCTTTTCGGTTCGCTGGCCTCCTGGGCCACGGCCATCGGGGCGAACGCCAACACCGCCGCCCACGCGGCCGTTCTCAGGCCGGCACAGCGTCTCACACGATCCTCACGAACTGGCTGCATGGTCACCCCCTCGCTAGTTCCTTGAGCCCTTCACGGATCAGGTCCTTCAACACGAACGGTCCGCGCCCGTTCGTCGACACCCGCTTGAGCGCCTCTTTGGCGTCTTGCGGCCGATAGCCCAAGTTCACCAACGCCGAGAAGGCGTCTTCAAACGGCCCGCCGGCCGGAGCCGGCTCATGAGTGGCCGGGGGCAGGCCCAACGAGGGAATCTTGTCCACCTTGTCTTTCAGCTCCAGGGCAATGCGCCCCGCAGACTTCTTGCCGATGCCCGGCACCGTCGCCAGTTTGTCGAGATCCCCCGAGCGGACGGCTGCGAGGAGATCCGGAATGGAGAGACTGGATAGGACGCTCAAGGCGAGTTTGGGTCCGATACCGGATACCGTTGTCAGGAGCAAGAAGGAGTCCTTTTCCGCTTGCGAGAGAAACCCGAACAGTTGGATCGCGTCGTCCCGCAAATGGGTGTGGATATGGAGCGCGGTGACCGCGTCCACTTCGGGGAGCGCGTAATAGGTGCTGAGGGGAATAAAGACTTCGTACCCGACTCCCTGCACATCGAGCGTGAGGTGAGTCGGAGCTTTCCACGCCAACCGCCCCGTCAGAAAGGCGATCATCTCGTCTCGTTCGGTGGGACCCGCTTGGAACGCGGCATCACCCCGCCGCGGCGGCGGCGGCGACCTTCTCCATCACCTCGTCGGAAATGTCAAAGTTCGCGTGGACCTTCTGGACGTCATCATGCTCGTCCAAGACTTCCATGAGCTTGAGCATCTGCTCGGCCGGCTTTTCGTCCAAGCGAATGGTGTTCTGCGGAATGTAGGAGATCTCGGCGAGCGTGGTCTCAATCTTGGCGTCGGCCAACGCCTTTTTGACCGTTTCAAAATCCTGCGGGCTGGTGATGACTTCAAAGACCTTGTCGCCGACCTTGACATCCTCGGCCCCCGCTTCCAGGGCCAGCGTCAGGAGCGTGTCTTCGTCCACCTTGCCCTTTTCGATCGTGAGCAAGCCTTTTTTCTGAAACTGCCACGCCACGGCACCGGCTTCGGCCATGTTGCCGTTGTTCTTGGTCAAGAGGCTGCGAATTTCCGCCACGGTGCGATTGCGATTGTCGCTGGTGATTTCCAGCAGCAAGGCCGTGCCGCCCGGCCCATACCCTTCCAGCGTGAATTCTTCATAGCTCACCCCGGGGAGCTCGCCGGTGCCCCGCTGGATGGCTTTCTTGATCGTGTCGCCCGGCATGTTGGCGTCTTTGGCCTTGGCGATGGCGAGGCGCAGGCGAGGGTTTCCGTCCGGATCTCCGCCGGACCGGGCCGCAATGGTGAGCTCGCGGATGAGACGGGTGAAAATCTTGCCGCGCTTGGCGTCTTGCGCGGACTTGTGACGCTTGATCGTCGCCCAATGACTATGTCCGCCCATGCATTCCTCCTCTGCGCCAGCGCTGATACCGGCTGGCGAGAGATCTCTTTCACTCGTTCGATTGGGTGGATAGACCTAGCACAGGCTGCGGAAGGGTGTCAACGAGGGCTACTCTGCATAGAAGATCAGTTGGAGGCCGATCAGCAGAATGAGGCCGGCCCACAGAAGATCCCACCGGGCATGAACCGGTCTGGCGCTTCCGTTCTTCCAAGCGGAGAACAACTTGGAAGACCCCGCGGTGATGGCCAGCGTACCCATGACCGTGTGGTGGAGCGCAATTTTGTGCGCCGAGGGATGGGCCCCATGTGAATGGCCGAACAGCATCCAGCCGCCGATGATGGCGAAGGCCGGAAGCGGCACGAGCCAACCGCCGTGATCGAGACGTCCGAGACGCCGAAGAATCTCGACGGTGGCAATCGTCAGCGCAAGCAGCCCGTACAGCTTGTGCTGGAGAATTTCCTGGTCTCCGCCGAACCAGGTTTGCGAGAGGCTGAGCGCCCCGACGGGCCAGGCGTCATGATCGCTCCAGATCAACAGAAAGGTGCCGGTGATCGCCAAGGCGCCGGGCAGGAGGAGACGGACCCATCGAGACGTCGTAAGCCGGAGACTCTGGCTCAACTCAGCGAGACCGAGCAACAAGACCAGGACGCCGGCCAGGTGGTGATTGAACTCCGAGTAGGCCATGCCTTCCCGCGAGCCTTCCCACCCTCCTTCATAGTCCTGGGGACCATGGGATCCATGGCCTTGGTCGGCGCCCGCCTGACGCTGGTCATGCCGCGCGGGAGGGGCCACGTCGTGTTGAGCCGCACCCGAAAGCGGCTGTGTGAGGGTGAGCGAGAGGATCACCGCGAGGAAGGAGAGCTCGGCGGCCCGGCGGAGAGCTGACAATCGAAAGGCCCATCCGGACAGCCGGATGGGCCTTGGTATATGGAGCTGCATGCCCGCTGAGGATTACATGAACTTCATGAACTTGTCTTTCGCGTCGTCCATCACCTGGGCGGTGATCGTCGCGACTCCCCGCTCTTTCGCCAGGCGTTCGATTTCCTTGCGCGCCATCGGGCGAATAAAGTCGGGGATATTTTCCAAGCGCTGCTCGGCTTCGCGGGACCAGGTCAGGCCGTTCGGCGAATCGTTCTTCGAATCGTCCATGACTTGCAGTGTAATGGTCTTATAGCCGTGCTTGCGCGCATAGGCTTCGACGCTTGCCTGCACCATGGGTTTGACGAACGACGGCAGGCGATCCAACTTTTCCTTGGCGTCCGCCGTCCAGGTGAAATCGGACGCGGCCGGTTCTTTCGACTGGCCTCCGCTGGTCAATCCCATTTCCGCCACCATCGCGGAGAAGGGACAGCCCCCGCTGGTCTTTTCTCCGGCTTTGGCCGGGGAGGGGGTTTTCGCAACAGGCTGGCCGCCCTGAATCTTTTCGTTCAAGTAGGCGCCCATCTGTCCGGCGCCCGCCAGCGCTTCGTCCTTCAACGTGCTGCGCGTCATTTCAAACGGCGCCGCCGCTTCCGTCCGTCCGCCCAACTTCACCCCCAGCGAGCTCACCATCTGCGTCTCGCCGGGATTGGTCACCATCGAGAACTTCGCGCCGCAGGACGGACAGCCGAAAAAGACGCCGAGCGAGCCCTCGCCGGGCTTTTCCACCTTCTCGAAGTTCATGTAGGTTTCGCAGTTGAGGCAAACAAATTTCATCGTGACTCCTCCCGCCGCCGTCAGAGCTTCTCTGCGAGGACTTTCTTGTAGTCCAGCAAGGTTTTGATGCGGCCGGCAATGTCTTGATAGCGCTGAATGGTCGGATAGGTCTCGTCGAGCAACGGTGCCCCCTTGTCGAACGTGCGCGCCAACTTGCGATCGAACGGGATGCGCCCCAACAATGGCAGATCCAGCACTTCGCACATGGCGTCGGTATTGCCCTCGAACAATTCGTTCAATTCGCCGCAGGAGGGACAGCGGTATTCGCTCATATTCTCCACGATCCCGAGCACGCGAATGCCCATGTCTCTGGCATAGGTCACGGACTTCTGGACCACATCGGACGCCACTTCGGACGGCGTCGTCACCACGATGGCGCCGGCGAGATCCGGAATGAATCCGGCGATCACCGGCGGCTTATCGGCCGCGGCACCCGGCGGCAAGTCCGCGAGCAGGTAGTCCAGCTCTCCCCAGGCCACGTCGGCCAGAAATTCCCGGATCACGTTCATTTCCATGAGCCCCAACCACACGGGACTCACGTCCATCGGGCCCTTCCATCGGACGGGCGAGGCGGCGTCCAGGAAGAAATCCATGGAGGCTACCTTCACTCCCAGCGGACCCACCGGCGGGATCGCGCCCTCCGGCGTCATCGTCAACGACTGCCCATGAAGCCCCAACATCCGGGGTACGCAGGGCCCGTTCAGGTCCACGTCCAGCAGACCGACGCGGGCTCCCTGCCTGGCGAAGGCCAACGCCAGATTGACGGTGGTCATGCTCTTGCCCACCCCGCCTTTCCCGCTCATCACGACCAGCTTGTACTTGATGCCGGCCATGCGGGCCTGGACCTGCTTCATCTGCTCGGTAATCTGCTGCACGACCTTGGCGTCGTCCGAGTATTGCAACTTGCCGAGGATCGCTTTCAGGTCCTTATCAGGTGCCATGGTTATCCCGTGGACAAATGGATAGCTTGATAAGCGCGGTACGGTAGCACAGGGTTTTCTGACGAGTCAAACCACCCGAAGGAGTGGAATGAAACCTGTAGCAACTCGCGGTGGCCGCTAGATCGAGTATTGAAACACCGGCTTCGCGCCGATCGCCTGCGCGAGGACCCCCCGGCGTTTCAGCTCTTCCATGATCCGTTTCGTCGCCGCATCGAAGTCCGTCGGCCCGGCGAACACCAGGTCGGTATTCGGCGGCGGCTCTTCTTCCGTCTTGCTCATGTGGACCGAGATGACCGGAGCCGGATGCACCAGGGTCCGGATCGCCTGGACGGCCTCACGATACGCCATGCCGAAGGGATTCGTCGTGGAGACGACGATGAGGCCCGTGTCGATGAGCAACCGCGCCACTTCGCCATAGCGGCGGGCCATTTCGGCCGTCTGTCCCCGCTCTTCCTCACTCAGATCCGCATCGAGCCCTCGGCGGAGGTTTTCGCCGTCGAGCAGGTAGGCATGCCGCCCATCGGCGACCAGGCGTCCCTCGAGCTTCCGGGCCAGGAACGATTTGCCGGTGTGCCGCCCGCCCGTGAAGAGCACGACCGCCGCCCGATGCCCGTACTGCTTGGCGCGGTCTTCGATGCTCACCTCGCCCTTGACCCAGGCGAAATCCCGCCGCCGCGCCTCTTCACGGAGGAACTCCTGGTCGTCGTGGACCAGTTCCGTGATGATGCCGCCCCCGGCAATGTCGTAGTCGTCCACGAGGACAAATCGTCCGGTGACTTCGAACGAGGCCGAAAGATCGAAGGCGACCGGGAGTTTCGTCCGCAGGGTCAGTTCGGCCACCTGATTCTTGGCCACCGTCTGGCTGTCCTGCCGTTGAGACAAATCCATCGTGTCGATGATGCGGTGGATGGAGGCGACCTCGCAGTCCACTTCCTTCGTCGCCACGCGCAGTTGGTACTTGCGGCCTTTCTCCAGCGGTTTCTTACCCAGCCAGAACAGGTTGGCCCGGAAGGCCGTGGAGACGAGCGGCAGGCAATCCGGATGCGAAGCGATCTCGCCGCGCTCGACGAAGATCTGTTCATCCAGCGTGATCCCGATGGACTGGCCGGCTTCGCCCTCCGTCGGCGGCGGCTCGATATTGAACGCTTCGATAGTTCTGATGTTGGCCCGTTTGTTCGAGGGCGAAAAGACCAGTGGATCGCCGACCTTGAGCCGGCCGGCGGCGATGCGTCCCGCGATGATGCGGCGGGCGTCGAATTTGTACACGTCCTGCACGGGCAGGCGCAACGGCTGCTCGGCGCGGGCCGTTTCCTTTCGAAACCGGCTCAGCGCGTCGAGCACGGTCGGCCCGCCGTACCAGCCCATCTGCTCGCTGCGCCCGACGATATTGTCCCCGAGCTTGGCGCTGACGGGAATGAACTCCGTCGGCACCGCTTTGAATTGCCCGAGAAACTCCCGGTATTCCTTTTCGATCCCGTCGAAGACATCCTGCCGGTAGCCGACGAGATCCATCTTGTTCACGACCACGGCAAACTGCCGCACGCCGAGCAGCGACAAGAGGTAGCCGTGTTTCTTCGACTGCTCCTTCACGCCCTCGAGCGCATCGATCAGCAACAGCGCCGCTTCCGCCCGCGCGGCGCCCGACACCATGTTCTTGAGGAATTCCTTATGCCCCGGGGCGTCGATGATGATGTACTGCCGGCCCTTCCAGATGAAGAAGGTACGCGCTGTATCGATCGTAATGCCTTGCTCCTGCTCTTCGAGAAACGCGTCAAACAGAAAGGCGTATTCGAACTCTTTGCCCTGTTGGCGGCAAATGGCCTGGACCTTTTCGAGCTTGCCGTCGGGCAAGGACCCGGTGTCGGCGTAGAGACGTCCGAGCAAGGTGGATTTGCCGTGATCCACATGGCCCACGATGACGATGTTCAGCGTCTCGGACGGCTTGTCTGACTGTTGCCCCATGATGCTGACTCTCCTCTGCCAACGCGCGGCAGCAATGGTGCCGGCCGGCCGCGCGACTGGATTACATGTACCCTTCTTTTCTCAGCAGCTCCATCCCGCGGCCTTCATCCTGCGCGCGGCCGGCTCGTTCGGCCACCGTGGTATGGCGTAGTTCCTCGATGATGTCGTCCACGGACTTGGCGGTGGACTTGATGGGAACGGTGCAGGGCGCGCAGCCGAGGCTGCGGTAGCGCGTGCCGTCTCCTTTGTCCAGATACAGGTCGATGAACGGAATGTTTTCGAGCTTGATGTATTCCCAGATGTTGATTTCCGTCCAGTCCAACAACGGATGGATGCGGATATGCGTGCCGGGCGGAAACGTCGTCTTGAATTGATCCCACAGTTCCGGCGGTTGATCCCGAAAGTCCCAATCGCCGTGTTTGTCGCGCGGCGAAAAGTACCGCTCCTTGGCTCTGGTGCCTTCCTCGTCGGCCCGCACGCCGAGAATGACCCCCGTATACCCTTTTTGTTCCAACAGCTGCTTCAAGCCGTTGGTCTTCAAGGCCGTGCAGCAGACGACCCGCCCCATCGTATGGTTCATCCCGGCGGCCAGCGCTTCTTTGTTCTGACCGACCACCAGATTGAGGCGCCATTCGCGGGCCAGCCGATCGCGATATTCGATCATCGCCGGGATCTTATAACTGGTGTCCACGTGCAGCAGCGGGAAGGGAACATGGCCGAAGAACGCCTTGCGCGCGAGCCACAACAAGACCGTCGAGTCCTTCCCCATGGACCACAACATGGCGAGGTGGTCGAAGTGTTTGTAGGCCTCTCTCAAAATGTAGACGCTCTGGTCTTCCAACTGTCGCAGATGCTTCACAGCCGCAATCCTTTCCTCGTCACCTAGCCGCGGCGGTTCGGCGCCGCGGCCACGGGCTCCTGCACCAATTCCTCCAATTTACGCGCCGCGGCGCCTTCTTCGATCGCGGCCCGCGCCATCGGATAGCAGGCCGCTAGCGAGGGCCCCAGACCGGCCACATAGAGCAGCATCGCCGCGTTCATCAGCACCCAGTGTTTGGGCCCGCCCTGTACCTGATGCTGGAGAATGCGCCGCAGCAAATCGGCTTCCTTCTCCCGCTCCGCCGGTGGAAAGCCGGCCATTTCCCGGGAGGTGCCGAAATTCAACCCGAAATCTTTCGGGCTGATGCCCAGTGGCGTGATGCGCTCATCCCGCAGCTCGAGCACACGGGTCGCCATCGACACCGACAGTTCCGGATCGCCTTCTACGCCCCGCACGACGAGCGCGCGCGGTGCGCCGAGCATCCGCAGCGCTTCCGCGGTCTTCTCGAAGTGCGGCGGATGCGAGAGACCGACCACTTGCGCGGCAGCCCGGGCCGGATTCAACAGTCTGGCGATGGGATGGAAGACGGTCCTCACGCCCAATTCCTGCCGCATCTCCAGAAACCGATACACCGGCGGATGGTAGAGGCCGACATCGAGATAGGCGAACCGCTTCTTGTTCACTTCCTCCGCCGCGGCCTTGGGTTCGAGATCGATGGGAATTCCGAGCGCCTTCAGCACGCCGGCGCTCCCCGGACGCCCCGGAATGCCGTCATAGCCGTGCATCAGCACGGCCGCTCCCGCCGCAGCCGCGACGATCGACGCGGCGATGAGGGCGTGAAACGTGTCTCGTTTGCCCGCGTAACTCGGCACATCGACGAGGGGCAAGTCCCGCGAGACCGGCAGCGGCGGCACATAGTGCCGGGCGGCGGCCGTGAAGGCCGCCAATTCCGTGACGGACTCCATTTTGAACCGCATCGCCACCAAGAAAGCCCCCACCTGCACGGGCGTGGCGTCCCCTTCGATGAGCGCCTTGATCGCCTGCTTGGATTCTTCCCAGGTCAGGTCCTTGGAGGCCTTCGGCCCTTTCGCGATCTTGGCGATGAGTGCTTGCATGGACATGTCAGGCCTTGTGCAACCCGCATTCGGTTTTGGCGAATTGTTTCCAGCGCCCGGAGCGGGGGTCCTCACCGGGCGCCACCGGCGCCGTGCAATGCGTGCACCCGATGCTGGGATAGTTCCGATCGTGCAGCGGGTTGTACGGGACGTCGTACACCTTGATGTAGGTCCACACGTCCGCCCAGGTCCAGCGCGCCAGCGGATTGATCTTGGCCAAGCCGAATTTGGCATCCCACTCGATCAAGCCCGCGTTCGCCCGCGAGGGCGCTTGATCCCGTCGGATGCCCGTGATCCAGGCGTCAAACCCTTTCAGCACCCGCGTGAGTGGTTCCACCTTGCGCAATTGGCAGCACCGGTCGGGATCCTTGGCCCACAGGGCATCGCCGTGCAATTCCGCCTGACGCGCCGGCGTGAGTAACGATTTCATCTGAATGACCTGCGCCGGCTGCAAGCCGTAGTGCTCCACGATCCGATCGCGCGTCGCATAGGTCTCCGGAAAGAGAAAATCGGTGTCCAGATAAAACAACGGAACGGACGGATCAATGCGCTGGACCATGTCGACCAGCACGACGTCCTCCGCACCGAAGCTGCAGGCGAGCACAATCTTCGGAGCGAAGCGGCGGATGGCCGCGGCCAGCACATCCTGCGGCTGCTTCGTTTCGAACGAGTCGCCCCACGCCCTCAGCTCGACGCTCGACTCCTGTGGCGAACGGACGGACATATCACCGAGCCTTTCTTACCCTTCGACCTTTTCGACCAGCACGCGATAGTGCGCCGCTTCCGGTTCGAGCGCTTCCTGCAACAGCACTTTGTGCCCGTCGTTCTTGAGACTCACGGGCACGTTCTTGATCGGCTCGCCGGCGTCGAGCCACACTTCCAAGCGCTCGCCCGCCTCCATCATCTCGAGCTTCAATTTGGTCTTCACAT
>CAZXRB010000005.1:42174-70792 GCA_964642845.1 uncultured Nitrospira sp. | reverse complement strand
TTCACATAATTGAGCGGACAGGCCACGCCGCGCAGATCGTAGACGGGCGCGCCCGTCGGCGCGGACGCCTTGAGCGTGGACGCCGAGGCAGCGGCTGGCTGGGGACCCGGCGTGTCTTCGGCCGCCGGTGCCAGCTTTAGATCCTTGCCCATCCGTTCCGTGGCCGCCCGACAGGCTTCCACGAATCCCTTGGCAAAGGCCATCTTCTCGTGGGCGGAGGCGGCCGTGGTGTCCTTGGGACCCAGATCGCCGACCTGTTTGCCCAGATCGCGATAGGTGGACGGCACCACGCCTTTCGGAACGAGCCGGCGCTCGAACTCCTGCAGAATTTCCGCATCGGTGGCCGGATCCAGCCCCTCGGTCACGAGCAGGGCTTTCGCGGCGGCCAGCACGGCGCGATAGGATTTGTTCACCGACACCGCGTACTGATGTTTGTCGACGAGCAATTTGGCCTGGTAGAGTTCCTGATCCGCTTCCAGAATGCCGTTTTCGATCATCTCGAGCGCGCCACCGGCGCATTCGCCTGGGCCGAGATCCTCCAAGACGAACTCTTCTTCCCCCTCCCAGTCATAATAGAAGGTGGGATCCTCCTGGTACGGAGGGACAATCGTGTAGGGAATCAACTCGTCCTTCAGCTTGTTTTTTCCCACGCGCGCGATGAAGGCGGGCAGGCTTTCGCCGGCCTGGCGATCGCGGCGATAGACTTCGATCAAATGTGACAGCGCGGCCGGGACCGCCTTCGCCGGCAACTTCACCGTCATCTGCCCGATCTTGGCGGTCCCGTGACTCACGGCGCCCCCCAAATGCAACTCATAATGAGGAGCCACGTGATCGCCGAGCCGCTTCCCGACGCCGTGCAGACCGATGGTCGCGATGTGGTGTTGGGCACAGGAATTGTGGCAGCCGCTGATTTTCACGCTCGCATCCCTGAGATCGTCCGGTACGCGCCCGGCCGGGAACACCTCCGCCAAGGCCCGGGCAAGCCCTTTCGAGGATGTGATGCCCAGCCCACAGGTATCCGTCCCCGGACACGCAATGATGTCTTCGACCAACTCGGCCCCGGGATCGGCGAGGCCGTGCGCCGCCAAATCCTCGTACAGGCTTTCGATCCGGACTTCGGGAATCCACCGGATGACGAGGTTTTGATTGATCGTCGTACGCAGGTTGCCATTGGAATAGCGCTCTGCCAGGTCGGCCACCGCGAGCATCTGTTCGGCCGTGATGTCCCCCATGAAGAGCTTGATGGCGGCGGTCACATAGCCGTCTTGCTTCTGCTTGACCACGTTGGTGCGCTTCCACCGGTCAAACGCGGTTTCGTGACCGGCGCCGTTCGCCGCGCCCTGACCATTGTCGGCCACTGCCCCCCCTCCATTGCGGCTCGGCATGATCAAGGGCGTCGGCGGATCCTCGTGGGACAGCAGTGTGATACTGTGTGGTTGCGGCACCGCATAGCCCATCGCTGCATAGGCCTGTTCCCACCGGCGCTTGAACTCTTCGAAGCCGAGCTTTTCGAGGACGAATTTCATCCGCGCCTTGTTGCGATTCTTACGGTTCCCCAGGGTATCGAACACTTTGATCACCGCTTCGATGCTGGGAATGAGCTCGTCCATCGGCGTGAATTCCCGCAACAGCTGCGCGATGCGCGGAGCCGAGCCGAGCCCTCCACCGACCACCATGCGAAAGCCGATCACGCCGTCCGCCCGCTTGACGGCGAGGAGGCCGATGTCATGGATCGGCGTCAGGGCGCAGTCATGCTGGCACCCGGAAAAGGCGATCTTGAATTTCCGCGGCAAGCTCTGATTGAGCGGGTTGCGCAGCAAGTGATACGCGACCGTCTTCGCGTAGGGGGTGACGTCGAAGACCTCACCGCGGCAGACGCCCGCCAAATGGCAGGCCGTCACGTTGCGCACGGTGTTGGCGCAGGCTTCCCGGGTGGTCAGGCCGACTTCGGCGAGCCCTCGCATGATGGTGGGCACATCCTTGAGCTCGACGAAATGCAGCTGGAGGTCTTGGCGGGTCGTAACGTGACCGACGCCGGTCGCATAGCGATCGGCGAGTTCCGCGACGCGCCGGAGTTGATTGGAGCTGATGCCGCCGAAGGGAATCTTGATGCGCACCATCTGCACCCCGGGCTGCCGTTGCCCATAGATGCCGTATTGGAGGCGGAATGGCTTGAAGAGATCGCTCGACACGTCGCCGGACAGCGCCCGCAGCGCTTCGGCCTCGAAGGTCTCGATCTCTTCTGCGATCGCGGGTGGAATGGGGGCAGTCTGAATGTCTGGGATAGCCGGCCGTGAGGCGCTCATAGTCGCAGTCTCCTTGGGCGTGGATCTAGATGTGATACATAGGCGTGAGTTGAGCGTCGAGCGCCCGTTGGCGCTCCGCTAATTGCTGAACCGTGATGCGCTCGAGCACCCGCTGTTCGGCTTCTCGGACCTGCTGCCAGACCTCGCTCAGGACCGCATCCCGCTTGGCCGTCCGCTTATCATGGAGCGAAAGCAAGGGATGAAACACCGGACCGTCCAGAGCCTCCACGATTTGGGCCACTGTCAGGTCGGCCGGCTTTCCGACCAAGCGATAGCCGCCGAATGCGCCTCGGACGCTTTCAACCAAGCCGGCTTTCTTCAGCGCATTGAGCACCTGTTCGAGAAAGCGCACGGGAATTCCTTGCCGCCTGGCGATGGCGCGCGCTTGAATCGGTGCCCCGTTGGCATTGAGCGCCAAATCAACGGTTGCCATGATTCCATAGGTCACGCGCTGGGATATCTTCATTTCATATCATTCCGGTAGGAATTGCGTACTTATAATCGACCGGCGGCTGCCCTGTCAAGGGTTCGGTACCGATAATCTTTCCCAGAAGAGAACCTCTTTCCCAGAAGAGAACCCTCAGGCCTGGGCCGTATGAGGTCTTTTGTCTCCGCTCACATGGGCGGCAAATGGTTGCTGGATGCTCATTTGCGAGGTGCCGGCAGGGACCGCAATTATCCAATTGACATCATGTGCACCCTGGGCAATAATCCCGCCCTCTTCTTCGGGTGGTGCCTTCATGCCAGTGCCATCATCCATTTTTACGCTTCTCCTGCTCACGGCCGATGCGGATGTCCAGACTCAGTTCCGACAACTCTTCAAGGACGCCTCCGTGACGGCGGCGCGCGACAGCGCATCCCTTCCAAAGGAGGCCTTCAAGCAGCATTTTGATGCCGTGGTCATGGAGGTTCGTCCTGGGCAGGAAGACCCCCTGGCCGGCCTGCCGAGCCAGATCGATCCCTCACGGACGCTCTTGATCGTGGGATCCCGGCCGGTGCTCAAGCGAACAGCGCGGACGATGCAACACATGAGCCCGTTCACCGCGCACCTGTCCAACGGCAAGGGTCGGGAGACGTCGCTGGAGAGCTATCTGGAAATGAAAATGGGCGATTTTGTCAAAGGTATGCGCAATGGGTCTGCGCGCAATCTGCATCCGATCTTAATTTCGGCGGTGGAACGCCCGCTGATCGCCTCGGCGCTGCGCGAAACCGACGGCAATCAGATCCAAGCGGCGGAGCTCCTCGGATTGAATCGGAATACATTGCGGAAGAAAATCGTCGATCTTCACATTCCGTTGAAACGGACCAGATCGAAATCCCGACCGGTGTAAACGGGAGGACGTGCGCACAGGGGTCACGTGGGCCGATCGTTCAACCTAACCAAGGAGGGGACTAGATGACCAAAGAAGAACTCATCGCGAAGATGGCCGCTTCAGCCGGAATCACCAAAGTCGCCGCCGGCACCGCTCTTGAGGCCTTTACCGGAGCCGTCACCTCTTCCCTAAAGAAGGGGCAACGCGTGTCGCTGGTGAACTTCGGGACGTTTACCATCTCGAAGCGGAAAGCCAGGATGGGTAGAAACCCGAGGACCGGAGAAGCGCTTCGCATTCCTGCTGCCAAGGTGCCGAAATTTTCAGCGGGTAAGGAATTGCGGTCCGCAGTCAAGTAAGACGGTCTTCCGCACATCTATTCTCGATAGTGCAAGGGAGCGCCGACTCCGATCGGTGCTCCCTTCCTCTGTCCTCATTTCTTGACACTGTACGCAGGCCTATATTAGCATTCGCACCCGGACGATAGGCGCGTAGCTCAGGGGGAGAGCGCTACCTTGACACGGTAGAGGTCGACGGTTCAAGACCGTCCGCGCCTACCATCCAACTGAGGCACTCCTATGCCTCTCGGAGGCAGGGTGCCTTTGTCGTTTGATGTCGTGCACATGTCGAAGACATGAAAATCACGTTGAAAGATGGCCGTAGCGGCGAGGTGCCGGAGGGAAGCACGGTCGCCACGGCGCTCGCTGCACTGGGTCTGCCTCCCGGCCCCGAGATACTTGCCGCCAAGGTCAACGGACGGGTTGTCGATCTGTCCGCTCCGCTCAGGGACGACGCGACGGTCGAGCCGCTGACCTTCGACAGTCCGGAAGGCCGGGAGGTCTACCGCCACAGCAGCACGCATATCATGGCGCAGGCGGTGAAAGAGTTGTTTCCCACCGCCCAATTGACCATCGGTCCGGCGCTGGACGACAGCTTCTATTATGACTTCGCGTTCGACCGGCCGTTCACGCCGGAGGATCTGGAGCAGATCGAGCAGCGGGCGAAGGAGATCATCCGCCGCAACATGACGATCACGAGGCGGGAATTTACCAAGCAGGAAGCGATCGACTTTTTCAACGCGCGCGGTGAAGCCTATAAGGTCGAGCTGATCCAGGGGTTCCCGGACAACGAGCCGGTCTCGGCCTACACGCAGGGCGAATTCGTGGATCTTTGCCGGGGGCCACATCTTCCCGCGACGGGCCGTGTCGGTGCGTTCAAGTTGCTGAATACCGCGGGCGCGTATTGGCGCGGCGACGAGCGCAATCCCATGCTGCAACGGATCTACGGCACGTCGTTCCCCAGCCAGGCCGAGCTCGACGCGCACCTGGCCCGCCTGGAAGAAATCAAACGGCGGGACCACCGGAAGGTCGGCAAAGAGCTGGACTTGATCTCCGTGCAGGACGACATCGGCCCGGGGCTCGTCCTCTGGCATCCGAAGGGCGCGGCGATCCGGCTCTTGATCGAGAATTTCTGGCGCGAGCAGCACATCCGCGACGGCTACGAGCTCGTGTACTCCCCGCACGTCGCGCGCCTCGACTTGTGGAAAACCAGCGGGCACGTCGAGTACTACCGCGACAATATGTTCGCGCCCATGAAAATCGAGGGCAGCGAGTATCAGCTTAAGCCGATGAACTGCCCGTACCACATCATGATTTACAAGTCGCACCTGCGCAGCTACCGCGACTTGCCGATTCGCTACGGCGAGTTGGGCACCGTCTATCGGTACGAGCGGACCGGCGTCCTCCATGGCCTGTTGCGGGTCCGCGGGTTTACCCAGGACGATGCGCATCTCTTCTGCCGTCCCGACCAGATCGAGGTCGAAGTGAGCCGGGTGCTGGACTTCACGTTTTACGTCCTGCGCACGTTCGGATTCGAGGCGTTCGAGGTCTTCCTTTCGACCAAGCCCAAGGAGTCGGTAGGGTCGGATGAGCACTGGACTCTGGCCACCAGTGCGTTGGAAGCGGCGTTGAAGCATCGCGGGATTGCTTACGACGTCGATGCCGGGGGCGGCGCGTTTTACGGCCCGAAGATCGACATCAAGATCAAAGATGCGTTGGGCCGCTCGTGGCAATGTTCGACCGTGCAGGTCGATTTCAACAACCCCGAGCGCTTCGATCTGACCTACATCGGCGAGGATGGCAAGGCGCACCAGCCGATCATGATCCATCGGGCGCTGATGGGGTCCATCGAGCGTTTCTTCGGCATTTTGATCGAGCATTACGGCGGCGCGTTCCCCGCTTGGCTGGCCCCGGTTCAGGCGATCGTCATGTCGATCACCGATCACCAGCGCGACTATGTCGCCGGCGTCGTGGCGGACCTGAAAGCGGCCGGATTCCGGGCCGAAGCGGATCTCCGCAACGAAAAGATCGGCTTCAAGATCCGCGAAGCCGAGAAAGCGAAAGTTCCGTTCATGCTGGTGGCCGGCGAGCGGGAGGTGCAGAGCCGGACGGTGTCCGTCCGAGGACGGAGCGGCGTGAATCTCGGCGGCATGACGGTCGCAGCCGTGCTGGATCTCTTGCGCGCCGAGGTGGCGCGCCCCCAGCAAGCACTCCAACATACACATTGAGAGGTGGCCTATCGTTCCCAAACTGCGCGTGAATCGTGAAATCCGTGTCCGGGAAGTCCGCGTGATCGGTCCAGAAGGTGAGCAGCTCGGTATCCTCCCGACGCCAGAGGCCTTCCGCCAAGCTCAGGAGCAGGGGTACGACCTGGTAGAAGTGGCGCCGACGTCCGTGCCGCCGGTGTGCCGGATCATGGACTACGGGAAATATAAGTATGAGCTGAGCAAGAAAGAGCATCAGAGCCGGCGCCACCAGAAATCGACGCAGGTGAAGGAGATCAAGCTGCGGCCCCGGACCGACAAGCATGACTTGGAGA
Source organism: uncultured Nitrospira sp. (assembly GCA_964642845.1). Classification (GTDB taxonomy): domain Bacteria; phylum Nitrospirota; class Nitrospiria; order Nitrospirales; family Nitrospiraceae; genus Nitrospira_D. The sequence goes on along the minus strand of CAZXRB010000005.1, from coordinate 64,299 downwards.
TCAAGATCCGCCAGATCCGTGAATTTTTGGCCGACGGCAACAAGACCAAGGTCACGCTGACCTATCGGGGGCGGGAGATGGCCAATCAGGAGATGGGCCGGCAGGTTATGAATTCCGTCATCGAACAATTGACCGACGCGGGCACGATCGAATATGCGCCGCGCATGGAAGGTCGCAACTTGATCATGATCGTCGCGCCGAAGAACTGATCCGAACATCCACGACCAACCAAAGGACATGCTGCAATGAAAGCCAAGACCCACAAGGGCGCCAGCAAGCGTTTCACGAAAACGGGAACCGGGAAGATTCTCAGGCGGAAGGCGGGCAAACGCCACCTGCTCACGCACAAAAAGCGCGACCACAAGCGGCGCTTGGGAGGGACCGCCGTGGTCGACGCCACGGCGACCTTGTCATTGACCCGCTTGCTGCCGTACACATAGTCCGTCATCACTGGAAGGAGTACGCATCATGCCTCGTGCGAAAGGTGGACCGAAGACCAGACAGCGCAGAAAGAAGCGGCTCAAATTAGCCAAGGGCCAGTACGGCGGCAAGAGCCGGTTGTTCCGGACGGCGACGGAGAGTGTGGACAAGGGGTTGACCTACGCCTATACGGGACGGAAGAATCGGAAACGGGATTTCCGGCAATTGTGGATCGCGCGGATCAGCGCGGCAGTGCGGTCGCACGGCATGACCTACAACCGATTCATCAATGCGCTCAAAAAAGCCAACGTCCTGTTGGATCGCAAGGTCCTGTCCGACATGGCGATCAGAGACAGCGCGGGCTTCGAAAAGCTCGTCGGGCTCGCCAAACAACAGTTGGCGCCGGCGTAGCCACGACTCTCTGCCTCGTTTTGGGACCGGTGAAGAGAAAAGGAGGGCGACGAGTCGCTCTCCCTTTTCTATGTTGCCTCGACGAGGAGAGAGAGATTCACTTCGAACGCGACCACCGGCACCCCGATCTGCCATCGCTCCAGCACTTCGGGATGCACTTCTCCGATCAGGCCCAGCGGCATTCCCTCCGACATAATGCGCCCGGCCCGCCCCTCGAGGAAGGACGGATGCGCCAGGGGTTCCAGGGTATACGGCCGGCCCAGATGATAGAACAGCATGTCAAGGCAGGAATGCATTTCCGAGAAATGCGCCGTCGCATGGGCGATCACCGCGCCCAGGACCGTCGCCGTACGCGAGCCGACGTCTTGCGTCGCATCCGGGATCGCGACCTCGCCTGACTCGAACAGCCGATGCGGATAGAAGGCCCGGCTCGAGGCCGTTTCCACGCGCAGCAAGGAAGGCAGCATCCATTGCCGGAGGCAGGAGAACGTCGCGGCCATCGCGTTGGACACCTCCACCATGCGGCCCCACTCTGTCCCGTCCAGACGCATGGCGGTCCGATAATGCTCGGGCGACCCTAAAATATTCGAGATGATTTCCTGGAATCCGAGTCCGACCATCAACTCGCGCGAGCGGTCCGAGACCTGTTCGAGGCGCGACAGGCCTCCCACCGTAAACTGGGCGGGCATCACGGGAGAGAACGCCGCGTAGCCTCGGCTCATCGCCACGTCCTCCACCACATCCATCGGGTGCATGAGATCGTGCCGGTAGGGCGGCAACTTCGCCTTGACCGACCCTTTGCCTATGGACACCTCGTACCCGTACAGTTCCAGCGCCTGCTTGACGGTCCTCGCGCCGAGCTCTTGGCCCAAGGCTTGTTCGATCGTCCCGACCGGAATCGTCCGCGGTTTGCCGAGATCCTGCGGCGTGACGACCCGTTTGCCCAGCGGCGTGGGCTTGGGGTACTGGACCTCGATCGGCTCGATGGCCGCCCCGCGGTCGGCCAAATTCGCGGCAAAAATATTCAAGGTGAGCACGACCATGGAGAGGTCGGTGCCCGTCACTTCGACGAAGAGCTCCTCGTCGCCCACGCGTACTTCGCCGATTTCCCGGCTATTGATGATGGGAGGGAAGGACAAGGGTTGATGCTGAGCATCGCGCAGAATAGGCAGCATACTCTGTCCGGCCAGAATGTGCCCGTACTCCAACCCCTTCGGATGCACCATGAGGATTTCCGACAAGGTCATGACCGTTTCCATCCCCAGCGGCGTGAACCGGGCTTGATCGGGCTTCACCACCTCATACGTGACGGGGAACTGGATCTTCGGCAGTTGATACAGGCCGATCGACACGGTCTTGCGTTTGTGCCCGAAGATGTCCGCCAACTTTTCCTGGGTCTGAATGAGCTGGGCCAATCCTTCCTCGGTGACCCGGTAGCCCCGCGCGGCGCAGGCCGCCACATAGGGACGGACTTGTTCGAGACCCGGGGCCACGAGCAGACGGCGGACAGCCTTCGTCTTTTTCGAGAAAAACGGATAGGGCGTCAGCCCGCCTTGCTGCTTGATGCGGATCTGCCGCGCGATGCCCTCGCAGCACCAGAGATCGGGGCGGTTGCTGTCCTGCAATTCGATCCGCAGCTCGCCGGTCTCCGCGTTGTGCCCCTTCAACTCGCCCTTCACGAGCAGGAGCCAGTCTTCCAGCTGCTCGACGGTGACCGAACGTCTCGCGCGCCGGCCGTCCGCGAGCAACGCTTCGAGATCTTCTTTGCACACGGAAATCGTCGGCATAGGCGTCGTTCGGCTAGAAAAGCCCCTTCGTCGTGCGGATCAATTCCAGATTGTCGGTGAACAGCTCGCGAATGTCGTGAATCCCCAGCGCGACCATCGCCATCCGGTCCAGTCCGAGGCCCCACGCGATCACCGGAACCTGCACGCCGAGCGGTAACGTGACTTCCGGACGGAACAAGCCGGCCCCTCCCAATTCCATCCACCCCAGTCGGGGATGGCGCACGTGCATCTCCACCGAGGGCTCGGTGAAGGGAAAATACGCGGGCAGGAATTTCACGTCCTTCGCCTGCGCCACTTCGCGGGCAAACAGGTTCAACAGGCCGAGCAACGTCCGGAAATTGATGTCCTCGCCTAACACGATGCCTTCGACCTGAAAGAAATCGGTGGCATGCGTGGCATCGACTTGATCGTAGCGGAAGCAGCGCGCGATGGAAAAATATTTGCCGGGCACGCTGGGCCCCGCCGCGAGCGTTCGCGCAGACACGGCGGTCCCTTGACTTCTGAGGACCAACCGTTTGGCCCGTTCGGCATTGAAGGCATATTTCCAGCCGGTGGATCCGGTCCTGCCGCCGTCCTCATGGGCCTTGGTCACACGCGAGAGAAAGGGTTCGGCGATGCCGTTCGCATGGGTCGGCTCTTTGACGAAGTAGACGTCATGAATGTCGCGCGCCGGGTGGAATTGCGGCATGAACAAGGCATCCATGTTCCAGAATTCCGTCTCCACGAGGTTCCCGCGCATTTCCTGGAATCCCATGCTCACCAGCTTGGTCTTGACCCCGTCGAGAAATTCCCGGTACGGATGTTTCTTGCCGATCGCGATGCGGGGCGCGCGCAAGCTGATCGTGTATTTCCTGAAGCGCTTCTGTCGCCAACTCCCGTCCTTCAACAGCTCGGGACTCAACTGCGACACTTCTTCGGCGATCCCCTGGCTCGCCAACTGCTCGGCCGCCGTGACGCCGGCCGGCGAGAGAGCAAACATCCGCGCCACTTGATCGTCCACCCGGAACGGTTCCTTGGCGTTGCCCCGCTTGACGGCATGTTCTTGAATCAATTGACGCTGCGCTTCCGTGAAACTGGCCAACTCGCGCGGCGCGGCGTGCAACTGCTGCAAGATGGCCCGCATCGCGTCCGCCGAGGGACTCGGCCGTCCGGTGGACTCGATGCATCCGCCCTGGACGATCAGAAGGACGCCTTCTTTCTTCAGCCGCCCCACCGCCTTGCTCACGTCGGAGGGATCGAGCCCTTCCCGGCTCTGCAGATCCGGAATGGTCAGCCGCTTTCCCGTGCTCGCCGCCTCTCGCGCGGCAGCCAGGATGCGCTCGATGGGCGCAGTCTGCGCAAAATAGCGTTCTCCGATAGCGGTAAGGGACACGATCGGCGTGACGGTTTCCGAATCGACGTTGAGCAGCCGTTTCGCCAACAACCATTCGATTGCCATGCTGAGCTGGGAAGGTTCCAGTCCGGTCGCCGCGGCGAGCTGTTCCGTGCCGAGCTTCACGCCGGCAGGGGAAGGCCCGAAGGCGGACAAGACTTTGATTTCGAGAGGGTGTAGGCTGTCGATGAGCGCGGAAATGTTCACCCTGTCTGCCTTATCGATGGGAGCGGTGTGACGCCGCCGTCTCTTCGGCCGCGCGCAGGGCGGCGATGGTACCGGCGTAGTCGGGCTGGCAGAAGATCGCGGAACCGGCCACCAGCGCGGTCGCACCGGCCTCGATGATCTGGCGGGCGTTGTCGACTTTCACGCCGCCATCGACTTCCAACAGCGCGGTGCTGTGGATCTGGTTCAGCATGCTTCGCGCCGTTTGAATCTTTTTCAGCGAGGACGGAATGAACGCCTGGCCGCCAAACCCGGGATTCACCGACATGATCAGAACCAAATCGACGTCCGGAAGAATCTCTTGCAGTGTCTGAAGAGGCGTCGCCGGATTGAGCGTCACGCCGGCCTTCACGCCGCGCTCCTTGATGGATTGGATGGTGCGATGGAGGTGGGGACAGGCTTCCACATGGACCGTGAGATAGTCGGCGCCCGCCTCGGCGAACTCGGCGATGAAGGCATCGGCATTGGTGATCATCAAGTGCACATCGAGCGGCAGCTTCGTGACCTTCTTCAGGCTTTCCACGATGGGAGGACCGACCGTGAGGTTCGGCACGAAATGGCCGTCCATCACGTCGACGTGCAGCAGATCGGCGCCGGCCCGCTCCACCGCCGCGACTTCATCGGCCAAGCGCGCAAAATCCGCGGACAGAATCGACGGCGCAATATAGATGGGACGGCTCATGCGGAACCCTTTCGCAGACGGGCGGCGTAAAAGCCGTCCATGCCGCGGTCATTGCCCATGGTCGAGAGAGCACCCTGAGCGGTCACAAAGGGGAGCGCCGTGGAGGGAAGCCAGGGCGCCACCGATTCGCGGGTCCATTCCTGATGGGCGCGGCAAAACGCTTGGACCACGTCCTCGGTTTCTTCCGTTTCGGTTGAACATGTACTATAGACCAGCACCCCGCCGGGCCGCAAGACAGCGGCCACTGCCGACAGGATCTCCCGCTGCAACTGACGGTGCCGCGAAAACATGCCCGTATGCTTCTTCAGCTTGGCGTCGGGATGGCGCCGCAAGACGCCGAGGCCGCTGCAAGGGGCATCAAGCAGAATTCGATCGACGCCGTCTCTGTTCGATGCGCGCTGGCGCAGCCGGCGGAGAAGATCGACCGACTGCCGCGCATCGCCCACAAGCGGGGTCACGATGGTGACGCCGAGCCGGCGGCAATTGTCTTCGAGGAGTCTCACGCGGTCCTGCCGTCGATCCATTGCGAGAATGCAGCCTTGATTGTTCATCAACTCCGCGAGATGGGTCGTCTTGCCGCCGGGAGCGGCGCAAGCGTCCAAGATCCGTTCGCCGGGTCGTGGATCGAGGAGCGGTGGAATGAGCTGCGCCGCTTCGTCCTCCACATAAAAATCTCCCGTCTCGAAGCCCGGCAACGAGGTGACGGCTTGGCTCCTTTCCAGAATGACGCCCACCGGACTGGTCGTAGTGGGGCGAGCTGCGATGCCTTGGTCTTGCAGACGGCGAAGAAATGCTTCCCTCGTCAGTCGGAGTCGATTCACCCGGACGGTCACGGCGGGCACCATGCTGGTCGCCCGGCACGCCGCCTCGGCTTGCTCCACACCCAGGCGCTCGATCCATCGCTCGGCCAGCCACAAAGGCACGGCGTAACGAACAGATAACCCTTCAGCCGGATGGACCGCAGGATCTGGAAACGCCGGCTCGGGCTGACGAAGCAGGTTGCGCAGCACCCCGTTCGCCAACCCGCTCCAATCCCGTCCCAGCTTCTTCGTTGAGGTCTTTGCCAACCGGACCGTCTCATCCACCGCCGCGGAGGCGGGGATCCGATCCAAGTAAAGAAGCTGGTACGCGCCCAGCCGAAGCAAGGTTTGGACGACCATAGGAAGGCGATGAAGGGGCTTGGCAAGGACGGCAGCAAGCCGCCAGTCGAGCGTTTCTTGGCGCCGCAGCACGCCGTACACGAGTTCCATCACCAGTGCGCGGTCGCGCGCATCGGAAGCGAGCGCCTCAGTCTGTTTCTCAATGAGCTCATCCAGCGGCGCGTCGGCATGGCGGACCGCCAGCAGAATCGAAAGGGCCGCGGCTCTGGCCGGCGAGACAGAGGTCTGCGCGCGAGGGGTGGACGGCGGCATGAGGACTGACAAAGACCGATCAGACTGTGGCTCTAAGAATCAGGTTTGGGCCGGTCCGAGTTGCGCTCCGGGAACGACTCGATGGCCGGCGAGGAATTGTCCGACCGGCATGCGTTTGGAGTTGGCCGTCTGGATTTCGAGAATCTCCAGCAGGCCCTGCCCGGTCGCAACACGAATCGAGTGCTTCGTCACACCAACAATCGTCCCAGGGGTGTCCGACGTCGCGGTGGCTTGCGGCACGGCTTTCCAGATGTTCCACCGCTCGTCCCCGAGAAAGGTATAGGCACCAGGCCAGGGCGAGAGTCCCCGCACACGGTCGGCGAGCGCTTGCGCGCGCTGGGCCCAATCGATTAAGCCGTCTTCCTTTTTGAGAAGCGGCGCCATGGTCGCTTGAGCATCATCTTGCTTCCGGGGGACCAGCGTGCCGGCTTTTAACTGCGCGATGGTTTCGACGAGCAGTTTGCCACCGAGTTGAGCCAGACGGGGAGCCAGTGTGCCGGCCGTATCGTCCGGCAAAATAACCAGCTTCTCCTGTAACAGCATCGGTCCTGTATCCATCCCTTCGTCCATCAGCATCGTCGTGATGCCCGTCTCGGTTTCCCCGTTGATCACGGCCCACTGGACCGGGGCCGCGCCCCGATATTTCGGCAACAGCGAGCCGTGCACATTCACGCAGCCCATCGGCGGGAGTTGAAGGATCGGCGCGTGCAGGATTCGGCCGAACGCCGTGACGGCGATGAGATCGGGCTTCCAGGCAGAGAGGGCCTCAAGAAACTCCGGGGTTCTGATCTTCAGCGGCTGCAGCACCGGAATGCCCGCGCGCTCCGCGACCAGCTTGACCGGCGGTGGAGTGAGCTCGTGCCCGCGGCCCTTGGGACGATCCGGCTGCGTGACGACGCCGACGACCTGATCCTCGGTGCGAAGCAGCGCCTCAAGCGACGGCACCGCGAACTCCGGCGTCCCCATGAAGACGATGCGCATGCTATGGCTTTATCATTGGCCTGCCGCCAATGCAATCGGGCTCCTCGGCTTGACTTGCCGTTTCGCGCTTTGTTAGCATCCGGGCGCGGGGTGGAGCAGCCTGGTAGCTCGTTGGGCTCATAACCCAAAGGTCAGAGGTTCAAATCCTCTCCCCGCAACCAACCGCTTCCTTCTGGATCATCACCCCTCATTCTCTGCATCCCTTCTCATCAGGCGCCAGTCTCTTTGATCCCTCTGCAGACTTCGTGTACTATGCGAGCCCGCCAATGAAAGGGGGCGCCTCGTGCATTTTGTCCGGATCGGCAACCGTGCGTTGAATCTCGATCGCGTAACGCATTGCGAGGTGCAGGTGTGGCATGACACGGTCTCGGTCAAGGTCTTCATGAGCGGGGTGGCGAACAACACGCCGGTGGTGCTCAACGAGGAAGAGGCCAAGGAATTTTGGAAGTATATTGAATACGTCGCCGAAAAGCCGGTGTAGGACACGACCCGGTCACGCGTGCCGCGTCTACGGTGTCGAGACATTCCCCGCCGACTGCAAAAAGGCCATTCCTTCCGCCGAGCGATAATCCCGGTAGAAGCCCATCACTTTCTTCACATACGAGCGCGTTTCCTTGAACGGTGGGATCCGGCGATACCGATCCACCTTTCGTTCTCCGGCGTTGTAGGCGGCCAAGGCTAACCGGACGTTCCCATGGAACCGGTCCAACAGATAGCGCAGATGCTTTGCGCCGCCGGCGATATTCTCCCGCGTGTCATAGAGGTTTCGCACACCGTGGCGGATGGCGGTCTCGGGAATCAGCTGCATCAACCCGACGGCGCCGGCTTTGGAAATGATCGTCGGATTGAAGTCCGACTCGGCTTTCATGACGGCCATCAGCAGGGCGGGCGAGAGGCGATATTGTTGGGCATAGCGCGCCACTGCTTCTTCGAGTTCCCGATCGGACACACCGGCATGGTACCGGCCTTTGCCGGTGACCGGCGCAAACTTTCGGTCCGAAGGCACGTTGGTCATGTGGACTGTGCCGCTTGGGCTCACGTAACTATAGATATCCGCATCCGCCAACACAGAAGGCACCGTGGCGGTCAGGACCATCAGCATCGCACCGGCCGCATTGCGGGCGCTGCGAGCCAAGAGCGGTTTCAGAACCGTCGCATCGGAGGTGCGCTGGATCTGCAAAGCTCGTTCAACCGTCTTCGTCGTCCTCATTTCCATTCCCTCCATACTCCGGTTCACCACTCACCGGAGCGCTCATCGACACAGCTTCCAACTCCGCACCTTCCATGCCATGAGCCGGCCCGCACGAATGGAGATCTTTCCGAGGAACGACAATGATTTAGGCTTCACCATCCATCCCAACTTCGGTAGGGGAACGGAGGGGGATCGAGTCGCATTTTTTGTCTCTGCAGCGGCGCTTTGTCGCTCTTGACTTGATATACTCGGGACACACGTGATCGACCGGGCTGCGGTCATCAGAAGGCGGGACGGGAGGATGGAATCGATGAAACAATACGTAATCGCCAGTCTACTGCTCCTGAGCGCCTCGCTGGTTGGATGCGCAGAAGAATTTATTGTCCATCATAGCGCGACAGGGGCACCGATTATGATTTCTCGCCGCGCCTACGCTCCGGAAGACTGCCTGAAAGAGATCGCGGACGACGGCTCTCGAATGGGAATCACCTTCCGGTATGTGCACGTGCGTGGATCGACGTTCGGCCGTTCGCTCCTCTGGCCCTTTGAACCGGGGTATGCCTGTGAGGCAGCCGTTGGTTCCCCGGAGCTGCCCAGCGGCGCCTATCCAGTCAATACGCAGCCTCGCCTCCCCGAGTCATAACCACAGATGGTTTCCTCTCAGTGGGTATTTCCGTAGAAAACAACCCTTCCTGATAGATTTCCCGTTGACAACCCCGGCCGTTGCGCAGTATTACTCCGCCACCACAGGATGTTGTGGTGTCCGTATCGATGAACCGTGCGTCCGACTCATGAGGAAGGGAGGTGGTGGCGATCCGGCCCGAATCATTGGCCGGCTCTCGTAAGAAGAGACCCGCTCCTGCATCCGTTCGTCTGTAGATTGCGCGCCGTATGGGTTCACGCGGGAAAAGGAACGTTCTAGGCACAATCGGCAGGAAAAGGAGTACGAATGGAAGACCTTGTCATCGAAGAAGAAGGCGCATCATCTGCACTCAAGATCACCCTGGGCGACTTCCTGGTGTTTATCAACTGGATGAACCAGGCGGAAAAGGCCCTCGATCGGGCTGAATCTCTGCCGTCCGTCCCCGAATTGGATTCCGGGAAAGTTCGCGGGTGGATTCAATTGGTTCAACGGCTGGAAGAGCGGTTTCGTCGCAGCGAGGAAAAGAAACTCGCGCTGGAGGCGAATGTCATCGCACAGGAAGCGCAGCTGGGTCAGTTGCTCTCCCATCTCCATGCGAACATCGCCTCGTTGTATGAGAACCTCGGTCAGTCGCAAAAGGCGGAAGAAGTCCGCCGCCGAGCCGAGGCGTTGCACGCCGTCTAACATGTCACGGGGAGAAGGGCCCGCCCGACCGGGTGGCTCTTCTCCCTGGCATTCCCACTCCCTTCCTCTCCAAGCAGAAAGCCGCAAACGCTTGTTGAAACACGCCTCTACGCTATAATTGTGCTGTCTGCTGACACCGACCGCCACGGATCAAGAGACGATGATTAAAATTTTGTTGGTGGAAGACAACGACGCCGACGCCCACCTGACCCAAGATATCTTGGCGGAATGGAGTATCGAGCAGTTTGCCGTGACTCATGTGACCCGGCTCAGCGACGCGTTTCGGCAGATGGGGCGAGAACGCTTCGATGCCGTGCTGTTGGATCTTTCCCTTCCCGACGGCTACGGGTTACCCACGCTTCGCCAGGTGCAAGCGGCCAATCCCACGGTGCCGATCATCGTGTTGAGCGGGGTCAGCGACCAGACATTGGCCCTGCAGGCCGTGCAAAACGGGGCACAAGATTATCTGGTGAAAGGCCAGGGGCAGCCCGAATTGCTCGCACGCTCCATCCGCTACGCCATCGAGCGGAAGCGGGCGGAAGAGCGATTGACCTACCTCGCGCAATACGATCAATTGACTGGACTGGTCAATCGTACGCTGTTTCGTGACCGGCTTGTGCAGGCCATGGCGCGCAGCAAACGCCTCCAGCAGCCGCTCGGGCTCATGCTGCTGGATTTGGATCGCTTCAAGGCGGTCAACGACACGCTGGGGCACGATGTCGGCGATCGGCTGCTCAAGGCCGTGGCCACCCGCCTGCAAGGCTGCGTGCGGGAAGTGGACACGGTGGCCCGGATGGGCGGCGATGAGTTTACGATTATCCTCGAAGGGCTCTCTTGCGAAAGCGACATCAGCATCGTAGCGCGGCGCATCACGGAATCGTTGGCGGAACCCTTTCATCTCAAAGAGCACGAAGCGTCCATCGGCGTCAGCATCGGCATTACCGTATATCCGTCGGACGACAGCGAGATTGACCAACTCTTGAAGCACGCGGATGCCGCGATGTATCGCGCCAAGCAGCGGGGCGGCAATTCGTTTCAGTTCCATGCGCCGCACAACTCCTCATCCCGGTCCCTGCTGTCGAATCCTTCGTAGCATGGGTGTCGCAGCCATTCCTCACGACCGGCCCCTCACGCCAAACGCGGAGAGTCAGCGCCCGATATCGGCCAGCGGCTGCTCGGATACGGCATAGGCGCCGCGGGGGTTCTCGTCAAGTCGGTTTACGGAGGACAGTTCTTGAAGAGAGGGGTTGGGCCGCGCATCGGGTGTGAGCAGCAGCCCCCAGTGTTGATTCCGGCGGCACACGTTCTCGAGCAGCAGGCTTTCGGCATGGTGAAACAAGAGCATGCCGCTGAGCATATTGTCTTCACATCGGTTGCGAATGATCTCCGGATGGCTGCCCGGATCCCGAACGGCGATTCCGAAATGGTGATTCTCCCGGCAGTCATTGCCGACCACGCGCGGTTGGGCACCGGCGAAGACAAAGATGCCCGACTCGCGGTTGCGGCACACTTCATTCTCGGCGAAGGTGGCTCGGCACTCCGGTCCATACAGCAACACGCCCGAGAGCACCCCTTCCACCGCGCGGCATTGGGTGATGAGGCACGTGGAGTCGAGCACGTTCATCGCCGCGTGCTGATCGCTGCCCACGTAGCGGAACGTGATGCCGCTGATACAGCCGCGCGGGACGCGTTGGAGATACAGCGGGCCTCCGCGCCGGCTGAAGACCTGCACGAGGTCGCGCCCGGCGCCGAGCAGGCGGATCGGCCGTTCGCTGAGAAAGATCTTGTCTTCATACAGGCCGGCGCGAATGTACACTTGATCCTGCTCGCCCGCCTCGATGAGAGCCGCGCTGGGCCGAGGATAATAGCGCGGATCATCGCCATCGACGATCAGTGTCCTGCCACCGCCAGGGTTCAGGGGAATCGCGCCATCCGTCATCGTCGCTCACCCATCACGACATCCCGAACGTCAAGGCGGTCTCATTCATAGACCGCACAGCCTGTGGCCGCTTTCCTGCCAGGAGAGGAGAAAGCGCCACACCTCGTACAAAACTGTCGGGCCGGGAACCAGGCCAGACACAGACCGGAACGAACAGGTGCAAGTTCCCGGTTTCATAAGGAAATTTTTGCTCATCTCGGGCCCCAATGTGGCACATCCATTGCGTGACTGTACCGGAGTCTGAAGTGGCTCGACGGGAGGTCCATATGACTCGACGATATCTTTACTCGCTGTTCCTCGTTCCTGTGTTGTTCCTTGCCGATCCTTCGTTCGCCGCGCCCAGTCAGGTTCACGATTCCCGCCGCCTGTATGATCGTGTGATGGAAGAATTCAAGCATCGCGATTATGAGGCCGCCCTGGCGGGATTTCGTTTCTTCATGGAATTGCACAGCCAGTCGGCGTTGGCCGCCAACGCGCAGTACTGGATCGGCGAATGCCAATACCGCTTAGGCCGTTACAAGGACGCGCTCGCGTCCTTCTATAACGTCGTGTCGTATTATCCGCTGAGCCCGAAGCTGGCCGCGTCGACGCTCAAGATCGGACAGACCTACAGCAAGCTCGGCGACCACGAAAAAGCCCGCATGATGTTCGATCGCGTCATCGATCAGTATCCCGACAGTGCCGAAGCGGAGCAGGCGAGGAAAGCCATCGATCTCATTGCCGCCAAGAGTGAACCGGCACCTCAGCAGTCCGAGTAGGTATCTTCCACGTCATCCATCAGTCTTCCGCCGGAAGGCCCAGCAGCGCGGCCAGCTCCGGGGCGCTGTAGGCCTGCTCCGCCCGCATCTTGACGAGCTTGATACCGGCGGCATCCAATACCGCCTCGATCACCCGCTGCCGGTCACTCTGCCGGGGGCGGGGCGATGATGCTTCGAGGATGTGGATGGCCTGCTCGACGAGTCGCGACCCGGGATGGACAAGCACGAAATCCACCCGCTTCAGGGCCATCTGCCCCAACACGTGCCTGCGCGCCTCACCCATGGCTTCCACCGAGACAAAGCTCCACAACGGGACCTGGCTCAAGACGAGATAATGGTCCTGCACGGCTAACCGTATCAGATTGTAGAACACCACGTCGGTGTCCGTGAGAAGCGGCACGGCTCTGATCGTCGTGCCGGGCAGCAGGATGGGCCGGCGGTTTGCGCTGCCGGTCCGATGGCGTGACATAACCGCAATCCCGAACAGCATGAGGACGATCACGCCGGCAATCGCGAGCGCCACGGCCTCCATCATCGACGCCTGCGCGCGCCGAGGCGAGGCCGCAAACGCGCGAGCCATCCCGGACCGCTCGGCACGATGCAGCCCAGCAGCACGGGATGCTTCGCACCCGTGACTGCCGGCACATTGCCGGCCTGCTCCATCGCGGTTTGATAGGCCAACACGGCAAACGCGACCGCTTCCAGCGCCTTGCTGTCCCACCCCAGAGACTCCACGGTTGTCACAGGCACCGGCGCAAACACCTCCGCCAGATGCCGCATGATCGTCCGGTTGCGCACTCCGCCGCCGCCGACGATGACTTCGTCGATCCGGCCCGGTAGCCAGCGCCGCGCGGTTCCCACTGCTTCAGCCGTCCAGCGGCTGCACGTGGCCAGGAGATCTTCCACGCTCAAGGAACGCGCTTGCTGGATCGTGGACAACTCGTCCAACATCTTGGCCCCAAAGGCTTCCCGGCCGGTGGACTTGGGAGGAGGCTGGGATAAGTAGGGGTGCGCCAGCAGCTTCGCCAAGAGCCGTCCATCGACACGGCCCCGCCCGGCCAGCCGACCATCCCGGTCCATCGTCGCCCGTCCCTGGCTCAGGCGGGTGACGAGCCCATCCAGCACCATGTTGGCGGGACCGGTGTCGAAGGCCATGAGCCCATCGAATCCCGAGCCGGGCGGCAAAGAGGTCACGTTGCTGATCCCACCGAGATTGACGATCAGGCGGGCACGCTTGGGATGCCGAAAGAGCAACGCGTGCACCGCCGGTGTCAGGGGCGCGCCCTGGCCCCCGGCTGCGATATCGCGTGGCCGAAAGTTCGCGATGGTGGTGATCCCGGTGCGCTCGGCGATGACGGCCGGTTCGGCGATTTGCAGGGTGGAGCGAATCGCACCCACTCCGGTGTCTTTGACGCCATGCGGCAGGTGATGCACCGTCTGGCCGTGCGAGCCGATGAGCGCGATGTCGGTGGGGTGTAGATCGGCGGCACGGATGGCCCCCAGCGCCGCATTGGCGAACCATTCACCCAACAGGGCGTTGAGATGACAGAGTTCCGACACTGTTCCCGACACCGAGGCCGTCAGGATGCGCTGTTGGAGCGTACGGGGGTACGGAAGCGGATGGAACGCCAGCATGGAGACCCGAAGCCCCGATGTGCGGCGCGCGATGTCCACCACCGCCGCATCCACACCGTCCCCCGAGGTGCCCGACATCAATCCGACAACTTTCATAGCGCCCTTTCGTTCATGGTGAAGCGTGCGCGCGAGGCGATGCGGCGGCACCGCTGTGTCGCAGGTCGCGCTGTTGTCTTGTTCGAACCGGTCGCTACGCTAATGGAATGCTCCGGCCTGGTCAAGCGACCGGTGTGCGTCGTTGACAGGACCGCACCCGGATGCTACCGTCCGCGCCGATGTTTTGGCGCCAATCCGTGGGACGATCACTCGTTCTTTTGATTCCCTGTCTGGCGATCCTCCTCGGTGGCCCTTCCGTCTGGGCAGCGACCGCCGAGCCGCTCAATATCGTGGTGACCATCCCGGTGTTGAAGGACTTGGCGGAGCAAGTCGGCAAGAGCCATGTCCGCGTCACCTCCCTGCTGAGCGGCTACGAGAACGAACATACCTATTCGCCGAAGCCCAGCGACCTGGTGGCGGTGCGCAAAGCGCGCCTCTTGTTCCAAGTCGGGATCGGATTGGAAGTGTGGGTCTCGTCGCTGGTGAAGAACGCCGGCTCCCCGTCGCTGCGTGTGGTGACGACCTCGCAGGGCATCGGTCTGGTGCGAGACCATTCGGACGACGACCAGGCCCATCAGACCGGGCAGGAAGGGGGCGGGGGGGGGAACCCGCACATTTGGTTGGACCCGGAGAACGCCGCCATCATGCTGCGGCATATCACGGAAGCGCTGATCGAGATCGATCCGGCCCACGCCGCAGACTTCCGGAACAATCAAGCCGCATATCTCCAGCAACTGGATCGGCTTCGCAAGGACCTCTCCGCCCGGGTCAGCCATGTGCCGGACCGGCGATTCATCGCCCACCATCCGGCCTGGCCATATTTGGCGAGGCGGTTCGGGTTTGACATCGCCGGGATCATCCAGTTGCAATCCGGAACCGAACCGTCCGCGCTCCACCTCCAGTCGCTCATCGCCCGGATGAAGAAAGAGCGGATCAAGGTCATCGTGTCTGAGATTCAGCTGAGCCAGAAGATCCCCGAGCTCCTGGCTAAAGAGACGAAAGCCCGCGTGGTCGTGCTTACCACGCTTCCGGGCGGTTTGCCGGGCACGGAGACCTACCTCGACATGCTCCGCTATAATGTGCTCCAATTGTGCCACGCCTTGGAGACGGCCTAGTCTCTGAGCGGTGCGGAAGGAGCACCACCTCCGTGAGCCAGTCGGGCGATCCCATCATTCGATTCGACCACGCGTCGTTCCAATTTCCCGGCGGCGTAGTCGCCCTCAAAGACATCTCCCTCTCCATCACGGCCGGCGAGTTCGTGGGGGTCATCGGGCCGAACGGATCAGGCAAGACCACGCTGTGCCGGGCGGTGCTCGGACTCATGGCGCCGATCGAAGGACATCTGCATATTTTCGACTGTGCCTGCGACGAGCTGCGCTGCCACCATCGGGCGAAGATCGGCTATCTCCCGCAGAAAGGAGTGGTGGACCGGAATTTTCCGGTCACCGTGCTGGAGACCGTGATGATGGGCCGCTACGGGGCCTTAGGACTATTCAAGCGGCCGGTGAAACAGGATCGCGAGATCGCGATGGCCGCGTTGGCGCACGTCGGGATGGACGGGCACAAGGATACGGCGCTCGGCCAGTTGTCCGGCGGCCAGCAACAGCGGGTTTTCATCGCGCGCGCCTTGGCGCAGCAGCCGAAAGTCCTGCTGCTGGATGAGCCCACGACCGGCTTGGACATCACCACCCAGCACAATGTCATCGAATTGATCGCCCATCTCCATGAAGAACTCGGGCTGACTGTCCTGTTGATTACCCACGACATCAATCTGATCCGCAACCGCGTGGACCGCCTGGTATTGCTCAAGACACGCCTGTTCGCCGCCGGCCCGCCTGCCGAGGTGCTCAAACCTGAGATTCTCCGCCAAGTGTACGGCAAGGATTTGGTCATCACGGACAAGGATCTCGTCATCGTCGAGGATTACCATCACCATCACTGAGCCCGGCGCGCGTTTCCATGCTTGACTTGTTCACCTACGACTTCATGCAGCGCTCGTTGTTGGCCGCCGCCCTGGTCGGCGGCCTCTGCTCCATCATTGGAGTTTTCGTGGTGCTGCGCGGCCTGGCTTTCGTCGGCGCCGGGACGTCGCATGCGGCCTTCGCCGGTGTGGCGCTGGGCTACCTGATGGGATGGCCGCCGTTGGGCTTGGCCATCGTTTTCGGCCTGGCCACTGTCTGGATCACCGGCTGGATGGAGGAGCAAGGCCGGATGAAGCTCGATGTATCCATCGGCATCCTCTACACGACCACCATGGCGCTCGCCATCCTATTCATCGGCCTCATGAAGACTTATAACGCGGAGGTGTACGGCTACCTCTTCGGCAGTGTGCTCTCGGTGACCGCGGAAGAGTTGCGCATCATCGGCTTCTTGAGCGTGCTGGTGCTGGGCTGCGTGCTGCTCTTTTCCAAGGAATTGTATTTCATCGCCTTCGACCAGGAGATGGCGGAGGCCTCCGGCGTCCCGGCGCGGCGCATCTTTTTTCTGCTGCTCAGCCTGGTAGCCCTGACCGTCGTGGTCGCCCTCAAGACCGTCGGAGCCATCCTGGTCTTTGCGATGATCCTGATGCCGGCTTCGACCGCCTACCAGCTGACGCACAGTTTGAGGACGTTGACGCTCTATGCCGCGGTCATCGGCGTAACGACCGCCGTGACCGGCGTACTCTTGTCCGCCCTGTGGGATATCCCCTCCGGCCCCGCAATCGTGCTCCTCGCCACCACCGGTTTCTTCCTCGCCGTGCTGCTGTCGCCTAAACGCCTTCGCGGCGTCGCTTCCGCCCACAGCCACTAGTCGAGAGCTTGGCGGCCAGCTCGAGCTTCAGGCCCAGAAGCGAAGTCCCATCATCGTTCCTCGTGAAGAGGTTGCAGAAGAGAGGTGAAACAGGATACGTATGACGGACGGTTAGAGTTCAAGCAACATGATCGGCATCGTGAGCCGGTTTGGCATAGGAGGAGGTCTCATGCGAATCAGTGATGGGCGGGCTTGGTGGATGGGCGTCACCGTGTGGGGGCTGGTTACACTTGCCTGCGCGGTCCCGTTGGCGAAGGCGGCAGATGGCGGTCAGAACTTTGGCGGCATCGAAGCGGGCAAATGGATCCTCGGAATGCGGGCCGGCTTTGCGCCGTTGACGCAATCGCTGTCGCCCAACACCTCTACGGACGTCGGCTCTCTGGTCAACTTTCAGGCAATGTACAGCCTGAACACCTGGCTGCTGGTGGGGCTGATGCTGGAGTGGGAGCGCCATGCGGTGGATCGGGAACGCCCTGCCTTGGACTTGGGACATCAAGACACCGTGTCGGTCCTGCCGACCGTTGAACTGCGCCCCGTGCGATTCGGGTCGCTCAGCCCCTACGTGAACATGAGCTTCGGCGTGAACGTGAACAGTTTTGGCGAGGATCGCGGCGTCGCGAGGATCTCACCAAGCAACACCTTCGCCTGGCGCCTCGGCTGGGGCGGCGATTATCTGATGACCAAGCAATGGGCGCTTAACGCGGAAATGGCCTACAAGCGCAACGACGGCCACGCCCACATCAGCAGCCCCGGCGTCGGCGGCCTCAATCCGAGGGAGTGGAACGCCTCGTCGTTTGGATTCCGGGTGGGCGTGAAGGTGTACTTTTAGCTGAGGAGGAAGAGCGGCGTAACGCGGCCGCGACACTCATTCAGCGCGCGCCTGCTTGCTGCGGCTCCAGACCATGCCGGTCTGTTCCTTCGAGCTAAAGCCGAGCTTTTCGTAGAACCCGGGACGTCTGGTGCAGAGCCAAAACAGTTCCACCTTTTTCAGTTTGGGGTGGTGAAGAATGCGCTGAACGATTTCCGTCCCGATGCCCTGGCTTTGATAGGCCTTGTCCACAATCACATCCCAGATTGTCGCGCGATAGACAAAATCGGTGAGGACCCGGCCGAACCCCACGAGCTGGTCGCCGTCCCAGGCGCAAAGCGCCAAGTCGGTGTGCCGCAGCATCTCACGGGCGTCTTCGAGCGTTCTCCCCTTGGCCCACGGGGCTTGCTGAAAGAGCGTGAGCAACTGCTCGGGTTGGAGAGTTTTCTTATCGGAGAACGTGACGGCGGTCTTGAGGGGCACCGGCATCTTGTATTAGATTAGGGAAGGTCTGATTAATTCAGCTTATTCAATGGCAGCATGTCGAATTAGCCAGATTTCTGATGCGTGCTTGTGCGTGAATGGCAATTAATCAGACCTTCCTTAGCTTCCGTTTGCGAGGCCGCTGGGCCGCGAGTGTACGAGGAAATGCATGGCAACGCAAGTCCGTAGCTGCCCGAAATGTTTTCAACTTATGTGGCTCAAGTCCAACCAGTACGAGCCCATCGATGACAGCACGGTGCGCGCCAAATGTCCGCACTGCGGCGCGACGGTGCGGTTCAAACTCGTGACGGAGGGCTCGACCGCCTGCGGCCCGAAGATGGGCCACTAGGACGAACGCCTTCCCCCTGATCGATCCTCACAATCCCCGTCCGGCTCCATCCAGCTCCGGTTTGTTGCCCGGCAGAATTCGATGCAGCGCGGTCCGATAGTCGACCAGTCGCTTCTCGTCGATCCGCCCCACTTCGATTTCTTTGTCCCTCTGCATCCGTTCGAGATGATCGAGCACGGCGAGCAGCGGCTGCACCGAGCCCAAGAGTTTGCCGGCCTCGAAGGCCTCGAGAGACTCGATCAGCAGATCATTGAGACTTTTGTAAGGGGTACGGGCGCTTTGTTGGCGAAATCGAGTGACGATCTCCTCGTATTCCTCCACCGCCTCGACCTTGGGCTTGATCCCCGTGGGCACGGCGGCCAAGTGGACGACCGGAGGCAACTTGGCCGCGTAGGTCTTGAGCTGTGAGGCAAGCCCCCCGATCGCATCCAAGACATCGGCTGTTTGCATGGTACTCCTTCTACGCGCGGCGCGCCGGCCGCAGGACAGCGGGCTCACCACGCGACGGACCGGCCGCAGTGAGTTGTTCCAATCGTTCCATGATCGCAGCCATGTCATGAGGCGCCGGCGTCGTATATTCCACCGTTTTGCCTGTCGTCGGATGCACGAAGCCCAACGTGCGGGCATGGAGCTGGACGCGTGGGATCGGGATTTCTTCGACCGCCGCGACCTTTTTCCCGCCATAGGTCATGTCTCCAAGAATCGGATGGCCCAAAGAAGCCAGATGGACCCGTAACTGGTGCGTGCGTCCCGTGCGGGGATAGAGAAGGACATGCGCCGCCTTGGTCCCGTAGCGTCCATCCACTCGGTATTCCGTCACGGAGGCTTTGGGGCTGGTGCTGCGGGCTGAGAATTTCTTGCGCTCCTTGGTATCGCGCCCAATGGCCAATTCGACGAGACCATGCCCCTTCTTGGGCACGCCCGAGACTACCGCCTCGTAGACCCGAACGATCGTGTGATGCTTGAACTGGGCCGCGAGCGCGCGATGGGCGAGATCGGTTTTGGCAATGACCATGACCCCGGACGTCTCCTTATCGAGACGGTGAACCAGGCCTGGACGCTCCTTGCCGCCGACAGTCGATATGGTGCCTCCGGAAGTCTGGAAGTGGTGGAGGAGGGCGTTCACCAGCGTACCGGTCCAGTTGCCCGGTGCCGGATGGACCACGATGCCGGCCGGCTTGTTCAAGACGAGAAGCTGGTCGTCCTCGTAGAGCACGTCGAGCGGAATGGCTTCACCCTTGAGCTCCAAGGGCTCCGGTTTCGGCACATCCATCGTGATCTTGTCGCCCGGCTTGATCTTCTGACTAGCCTTGACGATCTGGTCGTTGATCCGGATCCGGCCGAGCTCGATCAATCGCTGCAGCGCTGAGCGGGAAATATCCCGTTCGCGGTTGACGAGAAAGACATCCAGCCGTTTGGGCTGCTCTCCGGCGGTGACGATGAACTCCGTAATCATGACGACAGTGGTAGGTAGCAGGCTTGAAGGGACGGTTGCAAGCGGGGCCGCGGCGCCGACTGCCGCGTTACGGACGGCCTGAAGGCGACCAGGCTGACCAGCCGGCAGACAGGCGGGTGGGGGCGGGTTCGATAGGAAGGAGCCGCTACGCGGGCAAGGCCTTCTTCAACGATTCGCCCAGCGCATGGAGTGAGAAGCCCTTGCGAAGGAAATCGGTCGCGCCGAATTCCCTGGCCTTGGCCTCGTGCTCGTCGGTTCCTATGCCGGTCAGGATAATCACCGGAGCGGCTTCGTCGATGACCCGAATCTGCTTGAGGACGTCGAAGCCGCTGAAGTCGGGCAAGGTCAAATCGAGGATCGTGACGTTCGGGCGGTCTTCGCGGAAGCGTGCGACGCCCGTTCGCCCGGTCGCAGCCGTGATGACTTCATGCCCGCGGCGCGTCAGCACGGTGTGCAGAAGATCTCGAATGGATGGCTCATCATCGACGACGAGGATTCTGGCCATACCTGGACCTTCCAAATCGAAAGAAGCACCAGACCAGAATCATCATACTCCAGTCCGGTCAGAATGCCACTAATTAGGAAAGGATCAGGCGTGGGAGGTTTTCCGGGCCCGTTCGGCGATTTTCTTCCGTAGGCGGGCTTTTTCGAGACTGATCTCCGCTTCGCGGAGTTCGGAGGGCAGGCCTCCCTGCTTGAGCCGACGTTCCGCCTCTTCCCCGTTGGCCTGGGCGCGCTCGACGTCGATGTCTTCGGCCTTCTCGGCGATTTCGGCCATGATGGTGACTTTGCTCGGGGTGACCTCGGCATAGCCCCAGAGAACCGCCATGTGGTGGACTTGATCCCCGACGCGGTAGCGCAGCTCCCCGATGCGCAGCGTGGAGAGAAAGTGGCAGTGGCCGGGCAGCACGCCGAATTCGCCTTCCGAGCCAGGCGCAATGACTTCATCCACCTGCTGGCTCAGCAGCAACTTTTCCGGCGTCACGACTTCCAATGAAATTTTCCCTGCCATCTTGCCGCCTCTTCCCCCTTACCAACCAGAGCGAAGCGTAGGGTTGATCTCAATTGCGCGCATTGCCCGAGCACAGTTTCTTCGTGCGCGGGCAGCGAGCAGGAGATCGACCCTGCCGCTTCGCTCCTATACCTTGACCCCCATCTTCTCCGCCTTCGCCACGACTTCCTCGATGGGACCCACCATATAAAAAGCCTGCTCCGGCAAGTGATCGTACTTTCCGTCCAGAATCTCCTTGAAGCTGCGGACCGTATCCTTCAGCTTCACGTACTTGCCCGGCGTGCCGGTGAAGGCTTCCGCGACGTGAAACGGCTGTGACAGGAAGCGCTGAATCTTCCGGGCGCGCGCCACGATCATCTTGTCGTCCTCGGAGAGCTCGTCCATGCCGAGACTCGCGATGATGTCCTGGAGGTCCTTGTACCGCTGCAGCACCGATTGCACGCCGCGCGCGACCTTGTAGTGCTCCTCGCCGATGATCTGAGGATCGAGAATGCGCGACGTGGAGTCCAGGGGATCGACGGCGGGATAAATGCCCAACTCGGCCAACTGGCGGGACAGCACGGTGGTCGCATCGAGGTGCGCAAAGGCCGTCGCCGGAGCCGGGTCGGTCAAGTCGTCGGCCGGCACGTAGATCGCCTGGACCGACGTGATCGACCCACGCTTCGTCGACGTGATGCGCTCTTGAAGGGCGCCCATTTCCGTGGACAGATTCGGCTGATAGCCGACCGCCGACGGCATGCGCCCGAGCAGCGCCGACACCTCCGACCCGGCCTGGGTGAACCGGAAGATGTTATCGATGAAGAGCAGCACGTCCTGGTTTTCTTCATCGCGAAAGTACTCCGCGACGGTGAGACCTGTGAGGCCGACGCGAAGACGGGCTCCTGGCGGCTCATTCATCTGGCCGTACACGAGGGCGGCCTTAGACTTGGTGTAATCGTCCGGATCGATGACTTTGGACTCCTGCATTTCGTGCCAGAGGTCGTTCCCCTC
>CAZXRB010000005.1:0-42113 GCA_964642845.1 uncultured Nitrospira sp. | reverse complement strand
GCTCCATGATGATGACGGTCTTGCCGACGCCGGCGCCGCCGAACAAACCGACCTTGCCGCCCTTGCTGTAGGGTTCCAGCAAGTCGACGACCTTGATGCCGGTTTCCAGCACTTCGGTCTTCGTGTCTTGATCTTCGAGCCTGGGCGCCGGACGGTGAATGGGATAGGTCTTCTTGGCTTTGATCGGGCCCTTTTCGTCCACCGGCTCGCCGAGCACGTTGATCAAGCGGCCCAACGTCTCACGGCCGACCGGCACCGAGATCGGCGCCCCGGTGTCCTGCACGTCCATCCCGCGCGTCAATCCGTCCGTCGACGACATGGCCACGCCGCGCACGCGGTTTTCTCCGAGGTGCTGCGCCACTTCCAGCGTCAGGCGCACGGCCGGTTTGCCGGCCGCCTTGTTCTCTTCCTGGTTCACCTTGAGCGCGTTGTAAATGTTGGGGAGCTGGCCGGGAGGAAACTCGACGTCCACCACCGGCCCGATCACCTGAATCACTTTTCCCATACTCATGTCGCTCCTCTTTCTCGCGAGTTTTGAGTGCTGAGTTTTCAGTTTTTAGTTGGCCGGCCACTCAACACTCAGCATGCGCAACGAACAACTTTATTTCAGCGCTTCGGCACCGCCGACGATGTCCATCAATTCCTTGGTAATCGCCGCTTGCCTGGTCTTGTTGTAATAGAGCGTCACCTTCTTGATGAGTTGGCCGGCGTTCCTGGTCGCGCCGTCCATCGCCGCCATGCGGGCGCCATGCTCGGCGGCCGCGGACTCGAGCAGAATCCGATAGGCCTGGACCTGAAAATGCTTGGGGACCAGAACGTTCAACAATTCCGCTTCGTCCGGCTCATAGAGGTAACTGCCGCCTGCTGCGGCCTCCGGCTGGGCGGCCGCCCCGAATTCGACGGCCGGGTCCACCGGGAACAGCTTCTCGACGATGACGCGCTGCTGAATCGCCGACTTGAACTCGTTGTAGACGACGTACAGCTCGTCGAAGGTGCCCTTGATGAAATGGTCCGTGAGGTCGCCGCCGATGTCGATCGCATGCTCGAAACTAAGCTTGTCGAAGACGCCCGTCCATTCTTGACGGATCGGCCACGTGCGGCGGCGGAAATAGTCGCGGCCCTTGCGGCCGACGATGCTCAACGCCACTTGCAGGCCTCGGCTCTCGCACTGCCGGACGAATTCCGTGCTCTTGCGGACGATGTTGCCGTTGAAAGCGCCGCAGAGCCCCCGGTCGCTGGTGACGACGAGGACTTCGACCTTCCTGCCCTCGCGCTTCTGCAACAGGGGATGCGCCGCGCGGTTGACACGCTGGCTGAGATTGCCGAGCACGCCCCGCATCTTGTGGGCATAGGGCCGGGCGGCGAGGATGCGGTCCTGCGAGCGCTTCAGTTTGGCGGCCGCCACCATCTTCATCGCCTTCGTGATCTTCTGTGTGTTCTTGAACGCCGCGATCTTGCGGCGCAGCGATTGTAAACTCGGCATGGGCTTCTGATTTTCTGACTGTTAGCTATCAGCCACCGGCCATCAGCTCTGCAGTCCTACTTGGCCCCGTACCCCATTTTCTGCTTGAAGGTCGTGATGATCTCTTTCAGGCGGCCGCCGACTTTGTCGTCGATCTTACTGATGGAGACGATTTCCTTTTTGAGCTCCGGATGATGCTGCTGGATGTAATGGAGCAGGTCGGCTTCGAACTGCTGCACCTTGTCGACCGGCACGTCGTCGAGAAATCCATTGACGCCCGCGTAGATCGACAACACTTGATCCGCCACCGGCATCGGCTTGTACTGGCCCTGCTTCAACAATTCGACCATGCGGACGCCGCGCGCCAGCTGCATTTGCGTGGCCTTGTCCAGCTCGCTGCCGAATTGGGCGAAGGCCGCCATTTCGCGGTACTGCGCCAGATCGAGACGCAACGTGCCGGCGACCTGTTTCATAGTCTTGATCTGGGCCGACCCGCCGACACGGGAGACGGAGAGGCCGACGTTAATGGCGGGGCGGATGCCCGAATAGAACAGGTCGCTGCCGAGATAAATCTGGCCGTCGGTGATCGAAATCACGTTCGTCGGAATGTACGCCGACACGTCGCCGGCCTGCGTCTCGATGATCGGCAGCGCGGTCAAGCTGCCGCCGCCGAGCTTGTCGCTCAACTTGGCGGCCCGTTCCAGCAACCGGGAGTGCAAATAGAACACGTCGCCCGGATAGGCTTCGCGGCCCGGCGGGCGGCGCAGCAAGAGCGACAACTGCCGATAGGCCACGGCGTGTTTGGAAAGGTCGTCGTAGACGATCAACGCGTGCTTGCCGTTGTCGCGGAAGTATTCGCCGATCGTCGCGCCCGAGAAGGGCGCGAGGAACTGCATGGGCGCCGGATCGCTGGCCGTCGCCGAGACGACCATGGTGTAGTCCATCGCATGGTGCTCTTCGAGCGTCTTGACGACGCGCGCCACCGTGGACCGCTTCTGGCCGATGGCGACATAGATGCAGAAGACGCCCAGGCCCTTCTGGTTGATGATGGTGTCGATGGCGATGGCTGTCTTGCCGGTCTGCCGATCGCCGATGATCAGCTCCCGCTGGCCGCGACCGATCGGAATCATGGCGTCGATGGCCTTGATGCCGGTCTGCAACGGCTCACGGACGGATTGGCGGGTATTGACGCCGGGGGCGACGACTTCGATGCGCGACGTCAGGGTGGACTTGAGGGGCCCCTTGCCGTCGATCGGCTGCCCGATGGCGTTGACGACCCGGCCGATCAACGCCTCGCCGACCGGCACCTCGGCGATGCGTCCGGTGCGCTTGACCGGATCGCCTTCCTTGATGCCGACTTCGTCGCCCATCAACACGGCGCCGACGTTGTCTTCTTCCAGGTTCAGCGCGATGCCGTACAGGCCGCCGGGAAATTCCAACATCTCGCCCGCCATGGCGCCGTCGAGGCCGTACACCTTGGCAATGCCGTCGCCGACCTGAATGACGGAGCCGGTTTCCTTGACGTCGACCTGCTTGTCGAAGCCCTTGATTTTTTCTTTGATGATCGCGCTGATTTCATCTGCCTTGATCTGCATGACTACTCCTTCGTCAACAGGCTGTGGATCGCCTGCAAGCGGCCTCGGGCGGTGCCGTCGACCACGATGCTGCCGATGTGGATTTGCAGCCCGGCGAGGTGGCCCGCATTCGTCTCGAATGTGATGTCGACGTCTTGCTTCAGCGTGTCGCGCAGGCGCGTGCGGATACGGTCTTGCTCCGATGGCGGCAGTGCCATCGCGGACGACACGGTGACGTGCTGGCGCCCTTTGGATTGATCGACCAGGTGCGCGAACGCATCGGCGATCTCCGGCATGAACCCCAGACGATTCTTCTTCACCAACTGGGCGATGAAGGCCCGGCCGGCGGGAGGACAGCCGAACCGCACGCCCAACTCAGTCAGCACGGCAATTTTGTCTTGAACGCCGAAGGCGGGCGACGCGACGACATGGCGGAGGGATGAGGACTCCTTCAGGGCTTCGGTCAGGCCATAGAGGGTCGCCCGCATCGGCTCAATGTTGGATGGGTCGAGAAGCTCGAAGAGCGCCTTGGCATAACGCCGCGCCACTGCTGTCTTAATCACCGTCGGATCCGCTCGTTCTGTTTTAGGCAAACGGGAAGCACTCGTGCGTTCGCACGAAGTCAAAGCGCGCCACCCTATCATTGCCGCTCAGAAACTGTCAATAGAAAGCCGGGCTAGGACGAGAACGGCTGGATGATGCCGCCGGCGATGACGACATGGTCGCGATAGAGGACGGCCGACTGCCCCGGACTCAGTGCGCACTGTGCGCTCTCGAACAGAATCCGCAACGAGGCGGAGGACATCCGGCGAACAACGGCGGGCATGGCCGGCGTGGCATAGCGGATCTTCACGTCGACCCGCGTCTCGTCCTGCCGAAGCAGGTGGTCGTCGAATACATTGAGGTCGCCGATGTCGCAGTGATCGCGCTGCAGCGACGCGGCGGGCCCCACGACCACGGTATTGGTCAACGGCCGGACCTCCTGTACGTAGAGCCGCTCGCCGGCGGCGAGGCCGAGCCCCCGTCGTTGACCCGGCGTGTAAAACGCGATACCCTCGTGATCGCCGAGGTACCGTCCTTGCGCATCGACGAACGGGCCGGGCTTTCTGGCGCCCGGCGCTTCCTGTGTGAGAAACGTGCGGTAGTCGCCGTGACTGACGAAACAGATTTCCTGACTCTCCTTCAGTTCGTCCGCGGGAAGCCCGAGGGCCTCCGCTTCGCGCCACACGTCAGGCTTGTGCATCGCGCCGACGGGAAACAGCAGGCGCGGAAGCCACTCTCGCCGCAGGCGATAGAGGAAATAGCTCTGGTCCTTCTTGGGATCGGCCGCTCGTGCCAGTCGCAGGCCTCCGTTTTCGGCACGGACTTGAACGTAATGTCCTGTCGCGACGAACTCCATGCCGCGCGCGTCGGCCAATTCGATGAGGCGGCGCAGCTTCACGCGCTCATTGCACCGGACACAGGGATTCGGGGTCGTGCCGCCGAGATAGCCTTGGACGAAGTCGTCGATGACCGAGGCCCGGAACGACTGACGGGCGTCGATCACTTCATGGGCAATCCCGAGAATTTTGGCAACGTGCCGCGCGATGCCGACCTTGCAGCAGCCGCGCTCCTGCCACTTCTTCGAGGCCGCCACCGACTCATCCTCATGTTCCCAGACCTGGAGTGTGACGCCATGGACCTCGTAGCCCTGGCGAACCAAGAGCGCCGCCGCGACGGAGCTGTCCACTCCGCCGCTCATGCCGAGCAGAACACGGGGACGTGCCATAGGAAGGCTATTGTACTGGGCGGGAGGAAAAAGGGCTAGAGGTCGGCGCTGCGGACCTTGCCGCGATGGGCGCTGAGGTCGTGCACGTTCTTCACGGCGGGCGCGGCGTCCTCGACCCATTTGTGGGCGCCCATGTCGCACATGCCGTGGAAGTGGGCGCCATCCTCGATGGAGATGGCGGGCGTGCGGATATCGCCGATGAGAATGCCGGGCTTCAGAATCTGGATCTTCTCCGACGCGGTGACGGTGCCGTTGATCTTGCCGCTGGTCATCAGCGTCCCGGCCGAGATGATCCCCTTGATGACCGCGTGCTCGCCGACAATCAGCGTGCCGGTGGTGTGAATCTCACCTTCCAATCGCCCATCGATGCGAACCGTCCCGTCGAAATTGACGACGCCCTTGAAGTCCACCCCTCTGCCGAGGAAAGTGAAATTTTCATGGTCGTTGCCGTCGAGCGCCTTTTTGTCACCGATGGCCCACATGCTGCCCCCATTCACGATCGACGATACGGTGACACCAACTATGCCCAGCTCGTGCTTCGGTATGCACGTTTATACTCGTCGTATCGCAGCCTGGCCGGCAGGGGCGCTGACCGCATGCAACACGTTCTCGCGCTGGCCTTCGCGGACTCCTTGGACCATCTCCAGTGTGCCGTTGAAGAGCACCCCTTCTTCCATCGACAACATCGGCGTCTTCACCCCGCCGTTGAGGATGGCCGGCGCCCGGAGCTTGATTTTTTCCTTCGCGCAAATATCGCCGGTAATTTTCCCTTTGCACACAATAGTACCGGCCGTCACCTTGGCCGTGATCACCGCTTCTTCACCGACCAAGAGCACCCCTTCGGTATGGATTTCCCCGTCGAGGAAGCCGTCGATGCGCACCGTGCCGTTGTAGGTGATCGTCCCTTTGAATTCGACGCCCTTGCCGACGAATGCGCTGACATCTTCGCCGGTTTCAGGCCGTGTGGACTGCGCCGATGAGCCGTTCTCCTCGACGTCGTTGTCTTCCGCCATCGAACGCTTGCCCTCCTGCTTGTCCTGTTTCCACATAATGCCGCCTCCTCTTCCCCGGTCCCAGCTCGGTTGGTAATGGATTCGTTGCCGTTGGGTGCTGTATCGGTCTGTCTGGAGAAGATATTTAGCGTTGATCGGGAAAAAAGCAACAGATATGCCTTTTCCAGACACGGAGAGGCAGGCGCACGAAAGCGGATCAGGCGAGCAGAACTTCGGTCACTCCATCCAACTCCTGCGGAGAGAAGTAGTGAATGACGATTTTGCCGCCCTGGCCGCGCGAGTGGATGGTGACTTTCGTTCCGAGTCGTTTCTGCAGCCGGGACTCGAGGTCGGTCCACGGAGAGACGGGCGCTGGCTTGCGCCGTTTTCTCCCCGCGCTGGACGCTTCGACGATTTTCTCGACTTCTCTGACGGAGAGACTGCGGGCGGCGACCATCCGGCCGACCCGCGCCTGGGTCTCCGGCGACTCCAGCGCGAGCAGCACTTTCGCATGTCCCATGGAGAGCGCTCCGGTTTCTACAAGCTGCTGCACCTCCGGATGGAGCTGCATCAGGCGAACGAAATTCGCCACGGAGGAGCGATCGCAGCCAACGCGCTGTGCGATCGCCTCCTGCGTCAATCCGAACTCATTCATCATACGGGCATAGGCCCGCGCCGTTTCCATCGGATTCAGGTCCTCACGCTGGAGGTTTTCCACCAGCGCGAGCAGCAACGATTCCTGATCGCTGCAATTTCGAATGACCGCCTGGATCGTCTCCAAGCCGGCTTCCTTCGCGGCGCGCCAGCGCCGCTCCCCGCTGATAAGTTCGTAGATGCCGTCCCCCTTGCGCCGGACCATGACCGGTTGCAACACGCCGCTCTCTTTGATGGAGGCGGTGAGCTCTGCCAATTCCCCCGGAGCAAAGACATGGCGAGGCTGGTACCGGTTCGGGACGATCGCTGTGACGGGTAGATGCTGTACCTCCGCCACATCGGCCGGCTGTGCCGACTTCGCTGCGGGCAGCAGAGCATCCAGACCTTTACCGAGCGCCTTTTTCTCCATGACCGAGATACTCCTTTGCTAAGGTGAGGTAAGCTTGGGAACCAGACGAGGCGACGTTGTAGAGGATGCCCGGACGACCGTAGCTCGGGGCTTCCGCGAGACTCACGTTGCGGGGAATGACGGTCTGGTAGACCTTGTCCTGAAAGTGACCGCGCACTTGATCCGCTACCTGACGTGCCAAGGTATTGCGCACGTCGAACATAGTTAGGACAATACCCTCTATGGCAAGAAACGGATTGAACGTTTGGCGAACGCGCTCGATACTGCCCAGAAGTCGAGTGAGGCCTTCCATTGCATAATATTCACATTGAACCGGAATGAGAACGGACTGAGCTGCTACCAATGCATTCACAGTGAGCACACCCAAGGCCGGTGGGCAGTCTATGAATACGAAGTCATATATATCAATTACTTCAGATACTTTTTTGCTTAAATTCTTCTCCCAGCCATCTACGTGAACCAGTTCTACTTCAGCGCCAGCCAAGTCAGCATTGGCGGGGGCGATTGACAAACCAGTAACATCTGTTTTTTCAGTTACTTCATGTAGCATATCTGTATAGACCAGGCAGTTGTAAATAGACTTCTTTAAAGACCGCGGATCAAGTCCCAGACCACTGGTGGCATTTCCTTGCGGATCCAGGTCGATGAGCAAGACCTGTTTGCCTTGGAGAGCAATGGCGGCGGAAAGATTAACTGTAGTGGTCGTTTTTCCTACTCCGCCCTTCTGATTTGCAACGGCGATCGCTCTGCCCATTAAACTTTCCTCTTCAACGTTCCACGTGGAACACTACGCTCCCCTAGGACGACAATCACTCTTGTACCGGCTTGGCAAGGTAGGGAAAACGCAAATTCATTGATCGTCTGCCAACTATCCAGTGCGCGATCAAGCGGCCTGGATAAAAACAGGAGCAATTTTCCACCTGGCTTTAGAAGTGTTGCTGCATACTCCAACACCGTCTCATATCTCAGCGCCCGACTCACCACATAGTCGAATGCTCTTGCATGGGTCCCGTCGTCTGAAAACTGCTCGATTGTTTCTGACTTGACCATTACATGCGGAAGCTTGAGCAGTCCGACGACATAGTGAAGAAAGGAAGATTTTTTCAGCACTGGCTCAAGGAGAGTCCACTTGAGGTCCGGCCTCATAATCGCGAGGGGAATACCAGGTAAACCGGCTCCTGTTCCGACATCGAGCAAGCTAGCGGAGTACGGTATGTCGTCGGCCCGTAGAGCAGCCAAGGAATCGATAAGGTGCTTCACGATGATTTCTTTTTCATCCGTGATGCTGGTTAGATTTGTGGTGCGATTCCATGCTCTGAGCTGTTCCTCATATGCGAGCAAAAGACGCGACTGTTCTTCTGAGATATCGATTCCAAGGCCAAGAGCGTGGTCACGAAGAAAGGCGGAAAGGCCCGGGGTACGTTCCACGTGGAACACTTACTTGAATTGAATGAAAAGATCAACAGCGGCGAGCAGGATGATGGAGACCGGCCTGCTGGCTCCTGTGCTTTTCAAGCGCCACCAGGAGTAATGAAACCGCAGCGGGTGTGATACCAGACATCCGGGAAGCCTGGCCAATGGTTTCAGGCCGCACTTGTTTCAGTTTCTCTAAGACTTCTCGCGAAAACCCTTTGATTTGATCGTAGTCAATTGTCGGCGGGATCACTTTGCTGTCCAGCTTCTTGATGCGACTCACTTGGCGTAATTGCCGCTTGATGTATCCGTCATATTTGATTTGCAGCTCAACTTCTGAAGCGATATCCTCATCCTCAATAGGCTTGAGGCCAGCCGCCCTTAAGACTTCTTCATACCGTGACGATTGTCTCCTTAGCACATGCGCCAGGGTGTGAGTTCCGGCACACTGATCCTCATTTTCCTTCCCGTCGTTTTCAAAAGAGCTCTGTCTGGTTTCATTGAGCCGTACGATCTCTCGCTCGATCAGCTCCCGCTTTCTGGAGAGTCGCTCATACGCCTCCTTGCCGACCAAGCCAAGATCATGTCCGATATCCATAAGCCGTAAGTCGGCGTTACTATGACGTAAGAGCAACCGATACTCCGCACGCGACGTAAACATCCGGTACGGCTCACGCGTATCTTTCGTGATGAGGTCATCGATCAGGACGCCGATGTACGCCTGCGATCGATCCAGCACGAGCGGCGGGCGACTCTGGATTTTCAGCGCGGCATTGATGCCGGCCATCAGACCCTGCGCGGCGGCTTCTTCATATCCCGATGTCCCATTGATTTGCCCGGCATGATACAGGCCGCTCACGGTTTTCGTCTCTAGGGTCGAGTGGAGCTGTCTTGGCGGGAAGTAGTCATACTCAATGGCATAGCCAGGCCTCAGCATGGTGGCCTGTTCCAGCCCAGGGATGGTCTTGAGTATGGCCGCTTGCACATCCACCGGAAGGCTGGTGGAAATTCCGTTCGGGTAAAATTCGTCGCTGTTCAGCCCTTCAGGCTCGATAAAAATTTGGTGGCGCTCTTTATCGGCAAACCGCACGACCTTGTCTTCGATCGACGGACAATACCGAGGTCCAAGCGCGTCGATCACTCCGCTGTACAGAGGCGAGCGATCCAAATTCATGCGGATCGCGTCGTGCGTGTCCCGGTTCGTGTACGTGAGGTGACAGAGAACTTGCGGTGTCGTGATTTTCTCGGTCCGATAAGAGAATGGGACGGGCGGATCGTCGCCAGGCTGCGGCGTCATGACGGAGAAATCGATCGTGCGCCGATCCAACCGAGGCGGCGTCCCGGTCTTCAACCGGCCCACCTCAAACCCGAGATCGCGCATGCAATCGGAGAGATGCTCCGCGGCGGCTTCCCCCGCGCGCCCCGCCGGGAAATGAGAGAGGCCGATGTGGATAAGTCCCTTAAGGAATGTTCCTGATGTTAGAATCACCGCCTGGGCGCCGATGCGGTCGCCGGCGCCGGTGACGATGCCCGTCACGGCCCCCCCGACCACGAGTAACCGGTCGACGACCCCTTCGCCGATCGTCAATCCCGGCTGAGCGGCGAGCGTCTGTTGCATGACGGACCGATACAGGGCCTTGTCGCACTGCGCGCGCAGCGCGCGAACGGCGGGCCCCTTGCTGGTGTTGATGAACCGGAATTGGATGCCGGCCCGGTCGGTGTTCCTCCCCATCTCTCCGCCGAGCGCGTCGATTTCTTTTACCAGATGCCCCTTGGCAATGCCGCCCACCGCGGGATTGCAGGACATCTGGGCGATGCGGTCCCGCTCCATCGTGAGCAACAGCGTCGTGACTCCCATCCGGGCCGCCGCCAGCGCGGCTTCGCAGCCTGCATGACCGCCCCCGACAACGATCACGTCGTACTCTGTCCCCATCGATAGCCTATTTGCCGATACAAAATTCCGAGAAGATTCGTTCCAACACGTCTGCGGTCGTGATGGCTCCCGTAATTTCTCCCAACGCATCAGCCGCCTCGCGCAAATCAACGGCTACGAATTCCGCCTCGGCCCCCTCCTCAATCGCGCGGCTCGCAGCCCGTAATGACGCGGCCGCCTGCTCCAGCGCTGCTTGATGGCGCACATTGGTCACCACCACGCCGTCGCGCGCTTCCAGCAATCCCCCGCCAAGCAACGCGGCGATCCGCGCCTTGAGCTCGGGAAGGCCCGCGCCAGTGCGCGCCGAAATGGGTATGACTTCCGCCCCCATCTCGCGTTCGAGCGAGGCGCGCAGCACCGCCACATCAGCCTCATCTAGGGCGTCGATCTTGTTCAACGCCACCAGCCTCGCCTGCGCCTCGCCGACGGCCACACTCCCGACGGCCGCCGAATCCTCCGGTGCAACCGCACTGATCACCTGCACCACGAGATCCGCCTCCTCCTGGGCCACTCGAGTCCGCCGGATGCCCTCGCGCTCGACGGGGTCGTCGGTCTTGCGCAGGCCCGCCGTGTCCACTAACGAGAGGACCATCCCTTCGAGGATGGTGGATTCTTCTATGACATCCCGCGTGGTGCCAGGGATGTCTGTGACGATGGCCCGATCCTCCTGCAGGATTCTGTTCAGCAAGCTCGACTTCCCTACATTGGGAGGCCCAATGATCACGACCCGCGCCCCTTCTCTTAAGAGACGACCGCGACGCGTGGTCGCTAGCATGGCATCAATGCTCTCCGTCGTCTGACGGACGGTCTTGAGCAGTTCGTCTCGACCGACAAAGGCGATGTCTTCTTCGCTAAAATCAATGCCGGCCTCTACCTGGGCCAACTGTCCGACCAGCCGACCTCGCAGACCCTCGATCTGGCGGCCCAAGTCTCCACGCAGATGACGCTGTGCCACTCTCAAGGCTGCGTCGGACTTCGCTCGAATCGTATCGAGCACCGCTTCTGCCTGGGACAAATCCAACCGCCCGTTCAAGAACGCCCGCTTGGTAAATTCGCCGGGCTGTGCCATGCGAGCGCCGGCCCGCATACAGGCTTCACACACGCGCGCGAGGATGAGCCTACTGCCATGGCAGTGCAGCTCGACGACCGTCTCGCCCGTGAACGACTGGGGCGCGGCCATGACCACGACGAGCCCTTCATCCAAAACTGCCGGGGTGGAAGACGCCCCGCCGGAGGGCGGTAGCAGCATGTCAGCGAGCTGCAACGTGTGGGAAGGGACGGAGGCTACCGGACGCCCGCTGCGCAGTCGCACGACTTGCTCGGCGACGGCCACCGCATCGGCCCCGCTGATGCGGACGATCCCGACGCCGCCCTCGCCGATCGGAGTCGCAATGGCACAGATTGTCTCGTCGCCCATCGCATCCCTCGCGGCGCGCTGTTCATGTTTTCGCGGCGCCTGGGCTCGGCTCGGCCACCAACGAGCGGTTTCGAAATACGAATCGGTCGGTCACGATTTGCTGCAGGATCGTCAGCGTATTATTCGTCAGCCAGTAAAGCACAAGCCCCGCCGGAAAATTAATGAACAAAAACGTCATGAAGGCCGGCAGCACGAGCATGATTTTCGCCTGGGTCGGATCCATCGTGGTCGGCGTGATCTTCTGCTGCACGACCATCGTCACGCCCATGATGATGGGCAAGACGTAATAGGGATCTTGCGCCGACAAGTCGGTGATCCAGAGCGCAAAGGGGGCCTGCCGCAAATCAATGGTCATATAGAGGATATTGAACAGCGCGACGAACACCGGCATCTGGAGCACCATCGGAAGACAGCCGCCGACCGGATTCACTTTGTGATCACGATACAGCTTGATCAGTTCCTTGTTCAATCGATCGCGGTCATCCTTATATTTCTCCTGCAGCGCCAGGACCTTGGGTTGAATGACCTGCATCTGCTTCATCGACTTGTAACTCTTATATTGAAGCGGCACGAACAGCATCTTGATGGCGATCGTCAGCAACACGATCGTCACCCCGTAGTTGTGGGTAAAGTCGTTGAGAAACCGCAACACGTAGAAAATGGGCTTGGCGACGGCCTTGACCACCCCCCAACTGCCGAAGATAAACCAGCCGAAGTCGATGGTATCCTCGAGTCCGATCTGCAGGCTGCGAAGCGTGTCATATTCCTTGGGCCCCGCATACAGACGCAGCGCCAGCGGCCCTCCTCCCTCCTGAACCGGCATGCGGACCTGAGTGGAAACCAGTTTGTCGCCTTCCTTCTTGGCCACCACCGAAGAGGCCTGTTGCGGAATCAGAACGGACAGGAAGTACTTGTCCTGCAAGGCCGCCCATTGGACGGCTCCCTTGCGTTCCGCTTCCGTGTCAGGCGTCTCCTTCTCGACCTTACCGTCCACGAGCGAGGCCGATCCGATCAGCCCGATGAACCCCTCTCCCCATTCGACGATGCCGAAATTCGTCCCCAGGCCGACACTGACGAGACCCTGCACACCCCGAGTGACAATCTCCACGTCTACGAGATAACTGTCCGCGTGAAACGTGAGTCGCTTCTCGATGGCTTGCCCGGTTTCAGCGTCGGGATAGGAGAAGGTGAGATGCCCGGTGGGGTGAGCGGCATCCAGAGTCGAGAAGTCGCGTTCCACACGATACAGCGCCTCGCGCCACCGTTTTGTGGCCGACGCATCGTCGCTTTCCACGGTGAGCGGCCCGGCGAACTTCGCACCTTGTTTCACCAGCTGCACGGGCCTGTCGTCGTCCACGGCCGTTCGATACCGCTTCAGTTCCCAGCTCGTGATGGCGGCGCCGCGGCTCGTGAAACGCGCGCGATAGAGGTTCGTTTCGACGTCCACCGTCTGCTCGGCAGTCGGTCCAGCCTCCGCAGGTGCCGTGGT
Source organism: uncultured Nitrospira sp. (assembly GCA_964642845.1). Classification (GTDB taxonomy): domain Bacteria; phylum Nitrospirota; class Nitrospiria; order Nitrospirales; family Nitrospiraceae; genus Nitrospira_D. The sequence continues at coordinate 29,002 of CAZXRB010000005.1, read as the reverse complement.
AGCGGGGGCCGGACGGCTTGGTTCCGCACTGGCCGTGGCGTGCGGAGGCGGCAGCGATGCCGGACTCTCCTCTGGCGAGGCAGCGCCGTCAGCGGCAGGACGAGATTCCGAGGCAGGGGGTGGAGGAGGCGCCAGTCCCAGTTCTTTGAGCACGTACTCGTAGCCGAATATGATGGCCAGAGACAGGAGGAGAAAGACGATGACGCGGCGTTCCATAGTGATGTGCGGCTTTCTTTGCTCGACTACCGAACGGGGTCTTCTCCGCCGGGATGGAACGGATGGCACTTGAGGAGCCGCCGGAGGGCCAGCGCCCCCCCACGCCCCACGCCGTAGCGGTCGATGGCCTCCATGGCATACCGAGAGCAGGTGGGATCGAAGCGGCAGGCCGGCCCCAAGAACGGCGAGACGACGAGTCGATACCCACGAATGGCGAAGAGACAGAGTTGTCGCATCCTACTGTGATCGCGCTTTCAATACCTGCACGCGCCGCAGGGTGGCGTCCCACAGCTGACGCAGCTCCTCCGCAGGCTGGAGCAACGCGTCGCGTTTGGGAAAGATCAGTAACGCCTGCCCGGGCAAGAATTCCGGATAGCGTCGTCGGGTCAGTTCTCGAAACACCCGCTTGGCCCTGTTCCGCCGGACCGCATTGCCGAAACGCCGGCCGACAATAATCCCGACCCGGCTTGGCGCGTCGTCTGAGCGCCGATAGACCAGCAGATTGAAGAGTCTGGTCGACAAGCGCTGCCCGTGGCGCTTGATGGTTTCGATATCCCGACTGGCGCGCAAAAAGATGTCTCGTTGTTCCCGCCGGGGCGCCATCACCAGCACCACCTTCACACCGATCTGAAGACGGCGATTCCGTAGAAGAGACTCGGACGGCGGAAGCCCTCCGCCACGACGAGAGGTACACCGCTGTGTTCGGGAAAGTTGACAGGGCTGGAAGTCGAGCCAAGCCGTCCGGCTCAGAGTCACTCCTTCGCTAGACGGTCAAGCGCGCACGCCCTTTCGCTCGACGGCGAGCCAACACCTTTCGGCCGTTCTTCGTGCTCATTCGTTTCCGAAATCCGTGCTCGCGCTTGCGCTTGAGCTTGGACGGCTGTTGATACGTGAATGACATGAGGCTCCTCTCAATGGATGATGCGTCGCATGAACAAACGTGGCATTATATGAACCGAGGGTGGGCCTGTCAATTTCACGAGCCGGGTGTTCAACCGCTCAACATCCCTTATCTCTACTATCTCTCCCTTCTCGTCTTGCGTCACCGTACGCGGGCGCGCGGTCTTTGAGGCGCTTTTGCCCTCGGTGAGCTAGACTGCCACAGGACTGAATGGCCCAGGAAGAAGGAAGATCTTGCAAAAGCTTGAATATTGAATATTTTTGAACCATGGGCAGGGCGCATCTGTGGCACTGACCTTGCCAAGCTATACGGGTTTACTCCAGGAAGATTATTGTCCATCGCACCGTTCACCAAAGGAAGGGGAGACAACCTCATGATCGCAAGATTCGGCTTCAGCATCCTCGTGCTGACACTCGTGACCGCCTTCTCCACCGCCGGCCTGGTTCGCGGACAGGAAACCGCCCCCGCGGCGCCTGCAACCCCTCCACCGGCTCCCGCCAGTCCCTCGGCTCCCGCGGCCACCGCTCCGGCGCCGGCGGAGGGTGAAAAGAAGATGGATGGAGAAAAAGAAAAGAAGGGCAAGAAAGGCAAGAAAAGCGGAAAAGGCAAAAAGAAACACAAGAAGAACGGGTAACTGATGACACGCGGGATCTCAGCATTGGACCCGGCACGGAGCCGTTCAACAACGGGCCGTGACACGGGGGTCCCCATCGCAGCGACCTGTGTGAAGGAGGGAGGAGCACGCCCATGACGATAACACGACAGATTCTTGGCAGCCTCGCAATGGCCGCTCTGCTGCTAGGCGGATGCGCCAAACCGCCGACGGAGCAACTCGAAGCCGCCGAACATGCGGTGAAAGAGGCCCAACAGAGCGGCGCGTCGACCTATGCGGCGGAAGACTACGCCAAACTCGAAGCCACGCTCGCCGCACTGAAGAAGGAAGTGAGTGAACAGGACGGCAAGTTCGCCCTGTTTCGGGATTACGGGAAAGCCGAGCAGCTCGCCGCCTCGGCGAAGGCCGACGGCGAACGTGTGAAGGCCGAAGCCGTGAAGAAGAAGGAAGAGGCGAAGGCCGCGGCTCTTCAAGCTCAGCAAGTGGCGCAGGAGGCAGTCCGGACGACCGTCGATCTCGTTGCGCAGGCCCCCGTGGGCAAAGACCGCGCGGCCGTTGAAGCGATCAAGAACGACGTGGAGGCCCTGAAGGCGTCACTGAACCAGGTGCAACTCGCGATCGACAAAGAAGACTATCCGGCTGCCCAGACCCAAGCCAAAGCGATCCATGAGAAGAGCCAGGCCGTCTCCGCCGAAATTCAGGCGGCCTTGGCGAAAATCGGGAAGGGCAAAGGTGTTGCCGCCAAGAAGAAATAGTTCCGGCCCCGGTATGACCGGGCTTCGACTCCCGGGGACGATCTTGGGCATTGGGATCGCCGCCCTGCTCGCGACCGGTTGTGTCCAGGCCGTGCCGCCGGATCTCGTGGCGGCCTTGGACGCGATCGACCATGACTTGATTGCGTTGCGTGCGCCCGAAGCGGCCGCGGAGGACTACGCGCGCTTCATCGGACAATGGGTCTCGCTGAAGGCGCAGGTGCAGTCTGAGGACGATCTCATTCGCTGGCCCTGGGAGGCCAACGACCTGGAAGAGACGCTGCGGCGGCTACGAGACGACGGCCGGGCGACCCTCGCCCGATTGCAGGAGCGACACACGGCGCAGCGGCAGCTCGCAGAAGCCAAGCTCGCCCGGCTGGAAGAGCGGCTCCAACTCGTCACGTCACAGGTCGCCTCCATCGACGGCCGCATCGTTCTCGGCGGACAACCGGTACAAACCGAGCTGTTGCTGAAGCAAGCGCGGGCGTTTTATGAGCAGGGCGACTTCGACCGGTCCGTCGAAGCGGCCGACAAAGCGGCCCAGGCGCTGCTGGTGCAAACCACGGTGCTGACGCGGGAGCTGGGCCGCTATGCCGACGATCAACGCATCGCGCGGTGGCGAGCGATGGCCAAGCAGACGATCGACTGGTCGCGGGCGCACCAAGCGACCGCGATCGTGATCAGCAAGGCCGATCGCGTCCTGACGCTCTACAAGAACGGACGGCGGGTGCTATCATACCCCGTGCGGCTCGGCTTCAACGGCATTCGCGAAAAACAGTACCAGGGGGATGGCGCGACTCCGGAAGGCCGTTATCGGGTGACGGCGAAGCGCGGGCCCGGGCAAACGCAATTCTATCGCGCGCTCGTGCTCGACTATCCCAACGCCGACGATCGCCGGCGCTTTACCCTCGCGAAACAAGCGGGCCGGATCGCGGCGAGCAGACAGATCGGCGGGCAGATCGAAATTCACGGCGTCGAGAATGAGCTCATGGCCCAGACGCTCGGGTGCATCATGCTCGACAACCAGCACATGGTCGCGTTGTTCGATCGCGTCGCCGCCGGCACGCCGGTGACGATCGTCGGGGCCCTGACCGGACAGAATTCCGTCGCCCTCGCCTTGGCTCAATTGGCCTCGCAGGAAGAAGACACCTGAGCGGCAGTTATGGCACGCACCGTCCTGTCGGTCTTTCTGGCGCTGGTCCTCGGACTTCTGCTGGCCGCCATCCCGGAGATCGCCCGCCTCACACTCTCCGACGCTTCCACGGTCCTCGAAACGCCGGCGGATGAGGCGTCCCTCCGGACGCTCCAGGCGCGGTACAAGACCCTCTCCAAGAACTTGGCCCAGCTCATGCCCCGCGAACCGTACATCGTGGTCGACACCGCGCGGAACCACCTCTACGTCAAGCGGCATCACGACATCGTGCTGGATGCGGTGGCGTCGACCGGCAGCGGCACCATCCTGGACAAGCCCGGCGACGCGGGGGATCAATGGATCTTTGACACGCCGCGCGGCGAGTTCCTCGTGCAGTCGAAGCTGACCAACCCCGTGTGGGTCAAGCCTGACTGGGCCTTCGTCGAAGAAGGGCTGGCCGTGCCCAAGAACCGGGCCGAGCGGGTGGAACAAGGCGTGCTGGGAGAGTACGCGCTCGGGTTCGGCAAGGGCTATTTCATTCACGGCACCCTCTATACGCGACTGTTGGGCAAGAACGTGACCCACGGGTGCATTCGCTTGAGCGACGGCGATCTGAAGAGTGTCTACCAACTCGCGCGAGTCGGGACACCGATCATGATTTTTTGATCCTGCCCCGCGCAGAGACCAGCAATGACCTTCTGCGCACTCGTTGTCCTCCTCCTCACACTGAGTCCCTCTAGTCGGGCCGCCGACCCGGAACCCTTTCCGGATCTTCGTCGCGACGATCCGGCGGCGCTCCAAGAAGCGACGCGCGTGCTGGAAGAAGAGATCAAGCTGGCCGCGCGCCCCCACACCTATGTGCTGATCGACCTGGTCCGGCGCACCATCGAGATCAAGGGCCGCGGCCTCGTGCTCCATGCCATCCCGATCGAGCAGTGGCAGGCCTCCGGCAGCGCGCGCCTGTCCGGCACCTTTCGGCTCCTGGCGCGTCCCGCCGTCGTCCGCCGCAAGATCGACCCGAATGCAGCCGTGGAGCAAGATCCGATCTCTCTGGGCGACATGCCTGTGCGATACGACTTGGCCTACACACCCGCGCTGACCGTCGAGGTCCTGCCCGCTGCCGGGGAGCATCCCTGGCACTGGACATTGTCCACGGGACGCGCCTGGTGGCGGCGGCTGCAGCAGTGGGGCACCGGGCTCATCGGCGGTCCGGCTGCATCGGCACCCCCGTCGCTGCGCCTCACGCTGTCGGCAGACCAGGCACGATCGCTGGCCTGGTCCCTGGTCGACGGGATGCCGCTCCTCATTCGGCGAGCCGCCCTCGACTGACAGGCACGCAGGCTTCTTTGGCGTTGCCTTTTGGCCGCCCCCTCCATAAGATGGCACGTGCCCTTTGGCCCTGATCGTGCGGAGGCTCATGCCCATTCCCGCTCGTGAGCTCGCTCCCTCGTGGACGCCCCTGATCCGTTCGACATTTGACCAGCTGGACCGGCAGCAGATCATTGCCCGCCTGTGGGCGAAAGACCACCGGGTGTGGAAGCCTGAGCCGCGCGAAATTACGGATCGACTCGGCTGGCTGACCGTCCATGACGCCATGCGCGAGCAGCTCGGCGCGCTGCGCAGCCTGGGCGCCCTGGCACAACAGCAACGCACGACCGACGTGGTGTTGCTCGGCATGGGCGGCAGCAGCCTGGGCCCGGAAGTCTTGCGCGCGTCGTTTCCCCGCTCCAAAGGCGCGCCGCGTTTGTGGGTGCTCGACAGCACGGTACCCGGTTGGGTGCGCCAGGTCTCCCAAGCCATCACTCCCGCCCGCACCTTGTTCCTGGTGGCCAGCAAGTCAGGCGGCACCCTCGAGGTGCTCTCGCTCTTCGCGCATTTCTGGCAGCTCGTCTCGCGAACGAAGGGCCATCAAGGCGGCGCGCAGTTCCTCGCCATTACCGATCCCGGCACGAGCCTCGAAACCTTGGCACGCGAGCGTGGGTTCGCCCGGATCTTCACCAATCCGCCGGACATCGGCGGCCGCTACTCCGTCCTCTCGCTGTTCGGGCTCGTTCCGGCGGCGTTGATGGGCTTGGATGTCGCGCGATTGCTCGATCGCGCCGCCGGCATGGCCCAGCGCTGTCGCGATGCGGCCACCAGCGCGGCGAACCCGGGCGCCTACCTCGGCGCCGTGATGGGCGCGCTCGCCAAGTCCGGCCGTGACAAGGTGACGGTCATCGCATCGCACGCCATCACGACGTTCGGCCTATGGGCGGAACAACTATTGGCCGAAAGCACCGGCAAGGAAGGCACGGGGCTGATCCCCGTCGCCCAGGAACCGGTGGTCGCGCCGGCCTCGTACGGCAAGGATCGTCTGTTTGTGTATCTGCGGCTCAAGGGGGACGGCAACCGACTGTTGGACCGGCAAGTCCGAGCCCTGGCGAAGAGCGATCATCCCGTCCTCCAGTTCGACCTCACGGATCGATACGACCTCGGCGCGGAATTTTTCCGGTGGGAGTTCGCCACGGCGGTGGCCGGCCATGTGCTGGGGATCCATCCCTTCGATCAACCGAACGTCCAAGAGAGCAAGGACAATACGAATCGCGTGCTCCAGACCATGGAAGCCACCGGGCGCCTGCCGGAAAAGGCCCCAAGCCCGCCGAAGCAGGCGATACAGCAGCTGCCGTCACATCTGACGGCCGGCCGGTATGTCGCGATTTTGGCCTATACGACTCCATCACGGCCTTTCGAGAGCGCGATCCGGCGGCTGCGGCGCCTGCTGATCTCTCGGTACCACGTGACCACAACGTTCGGGTACGGTCCCCGCTATCTCCATTCGACCGGCCAGCTTCACAAGGGCGGTCCCGCGAGCGGCCTTTTTCTCGAATTGGTCGATCGGATGAAACCGGATGTGGCGATCCCGGGACGATCCTATTCCTTCGGCACCCTGGCTCGGGCACAAGCGGCAGGAGATCTGCAATCCCTGCAGGCCCACCAGCGCCCCGCCGTGTGGGTCGACTTGGGACCGCAGCCGGCGGCAACCATCCGCGCCCTCATGGCGGCGCTGACGCCGTCCCGGCCGTCGCGTCGAACGAGCCGTCCTACGGGGCGTCGAAACCCGTCGCGCCGCTGACATGCTTCCCTTTCCTACTCTCCGCATTGCCCCGACCGGCTCGGACTGGGCACAGACTGCGGCGGAGGATCTCGCCTCGTGTCATAGCAAGGCCGTGCGCGCTCGCGGGCGCTGTCTCCTCGCTCTCTCCGGCGGATCGACACCCAGGACACTGTACGACACGCTGACGCAACCAGGATGGCGCGACCGTTTCGCATGGCACCGGACACATTTTGTGTTCGGCGATGAGCGCTGCGTGCCGCCGGAGCATCCGGACAGCAACTTCGGCATGGCCCAACGCCACCTCTTCGCGCCGCTCCACATCCCCCCCGCGCACATCTCCCGGATGAAAGGCGAACGGGAGCCGGCCGCAGCGGCGGACGAGTACGAAGTCGACTTGCGGACCCTCACACAGTGCGCTCCGCCCGCCGTTCCGGAGCTGGATATCATCCTGCTGGGCCTCGGCGATGACGGCCATACGGCGTCGCTCTTCCCCGGCACCGCCGCGTTGCATGAGCGAGCGCGCCTGGTCACGGTCGGGCAAGCCCCGTCCGGGATCAGGTCACGCCTCACCATGACCCTAGGTGTGATCAATCGGGCGTCTGTGGTACTGTTCCTCGTCGCCGGCGCGGCGAAAGCGGCGATCGTGCGGGCTGTCCTGGAGCCGCGTACCGAGGCCGAGCGGAGCCTGCCGGCCGCCATGGTGGCACCGGTGTCCGGGCAGGTGATGTGGATTCTGGATCGCGCCGCGGCGGCGCACTTGTCCAGCCGTGCGATGGAAACGGGGAAGGAATGACGCACACATGATTTTGGCGGGCGATATCGGGGGCACGAAGACGAACCTCGCGCTCTATGACTGGACGACCGAACGGGTTGAGCCGATCCGGCTCGAAACGTTTCACAGCGCGGACTATACATCCCTCGAAGAGATCCTTGTCGAATTCCTCACGCCGCCGAAACCACCGACACCCCTCGACGAACTGGAGACCGAGCGGGAAGCCGGCGAGGAGGACGCGGAGGAGAAACCGCCCGAGCCGGTCAAGCTCGCCGCCGCCTGCTTCGGCGTGGCGGGGCCGGTGATCGACAACCGCTGTCACACCACCAACCTGCCCTGGGTCGTGGACGGCGTGACGATGGCGAAGCAATTCGACATTCCGCGCGTCCAGCTCCTCAACGATTTGGAGGCCACGGCCTACGGGATTCTATGGCTGCGACCCGACGAACTTGAAATTCTCAATGCCGGCACCGCGCCGCGCAAGCGCCAGGCTCTGGCGTTGATCGCAGCGGGAACGGGGTTGGGCGAAGGCATTCTCTTTTGGGACGGCAAGTCCTATCGCCCCATGCCGTCGGAGGGCGGCCATACGGATTTCGCTCCCACCAACGATTACGAGATCGAGCTCTTGCGCTACCTCCGCGCCCAGTATTTGCACGTGAGTTACGAACGCGTCGTGTCCGGCCCCGGCTTGCTCGCGATCTACGAGTTCATCCGCGATACGAAAAAGAACGAGCCGACCTGGCTGGCGGAAAAGATCAAGGCCGGCAATCCAGCAGCCGAAATCGCGGAGGCCGGATTGAAAGGGCAAGCGGACATCGCCAAACAGGCGTTGGATCTGTTCGCCTCGATCTATGGCGCGGAAGCGGGCAACCTCGCGTTGAAGGCGCTCTCGCTCGACGGCGTTTACGTGGCGGGGGGCATCGCGCCGAAGCTGATCGCCAAACTGAAGGACGGGACGTTCATGAAAGCCTTCGTCAACAAGGGACGGTATAAACGGCTGATGAGCCAGATTCCGGTGAAGGTGGTGATGAACCGGGAAACCGGCCTGTTGGGCGCCGCCTCCGTCGCGGCCGCGCTGGCGGGAGCGCCGACCTCATGAGCTCTGCGCCAGATCTCGATCGGTTGAAACAAGCGGCCGCGCGCAAGGCCGTGGAGTTCGTGCGCGACGGCATGGTGGTCGGCCTCGGCACCGGCTCGACCGCCAAACATATGGTGATCGCGTTGGGCGAGAAGGTGCGCGCCGGCATGCAGCTGCGCGGCGTGCCGACATCCCACGACACCGCCGCGCTGGCCAGGAGCTGCGGCATTCCGCTCATCGAGACGGACAACCGCTGGGAGATCGACGTGGCCATCGACGGAGCCGACCAGGTCGATCCGGACTTCAATCTCATCAAGGGTGGCGGCGGCGCGCTGCTGAAAGAAAAAATCGTGGCGGCGTCCGCGAGGCAATTCATTGTGCTGGTCGATTACACGAAGCAGGTGCCCGTGCTCGGCAAGTCGTTTCCCTTGCCGGTGGAAGTCGTGCAGTTCGGCTGGGGCAGTACGGCGCGGGCCATCGAAACCCTCACGCGCAGCCGCGCGGTGTTGAGGGAACGCGGCGGTGCGCCGTTCATCACGGAAGCGGGCAACTTGATTCTGGACATCCACATTGCCCGGATCGACCGGCCGCGCGAGCTGGAAGCCGCCTTGAACGAAATCCCCGGCATCGTCGAAACCGGTCTCTTCGTGGATCGGACCAACATCTTGATCGTCGGCACCCCGGAGGGCGTGGCGGTCCATCACGCGCGGCAGGTCGAGGGTGTCCGTTGATCGGCGCCGCCTCCTGTGGGGACTGCTGCGCACAGCCGCAGTCCTCTGCGCCATGCCCCTCGCGCAGCGGCTAGTCCGGCTGTTCCCCCCCACCATGGCCTCAGCCGCCACCGAACATCCGAAAGGTGAAGATATGGCGCCCAACGTGTCCGCTCCCTTGATCGATCCCTACCGCCTCCCACGGCACGTGGTGCCTCTTCGCTATGAGATCCGGCTCGAGCCGGATCTGGCCGCCGCCACCTTCGCCGGCCACGAGACCATCACGCTGCGCGTCATGCAGGTCACGACCACGATCGTCTTGAACGCCGTCGATCTCGCCATCTCCGCCGCTGACCTCGAAGGTCGAGGAGGACAGCGGCTGGCGGGTACGATCGCGCTGGAACCGGCTCTGCAACGATGCACGCTGACGTTCGCGGAACCGGTGACTCCCGGCGAATGGCGCCTCACCATGGCGTTTCACGGCACGCTGAACGACCAACTGCGCGGTTTCTACCGGAGCACCTATAAGGATGAGGCCGGCGTATCCCACACGATGGCGGCGACGCAGTTCGAGGCCACCGATGCCCGACGCGCCTTCCCCTGCTGGGACGAGCCCGATTTCAAAGCCGTCTTTGCCGTGACGATGGTCGTCGATCCCGCCTTGTCCGTCGTGTCGAACACGAGCGTGGCCTCGGCATCGCTTCACGGCGGCAAGACGATCGTCCGGTTCGCCGATACGGTCAAGATGTCTACGTATCTCGTGGCCTTCGTGGTCGGCCGCATGGAAGCCACGCCGCCGGTCTTCGTCGGCAAGACGCCGGTGCGCCTCTGGACCGTCCCGGGCAAGCAGCCGTTGACCGCGTTCGGCCTCGAGATCGCCGTCGCGTCTTTGAAGTTTTTTGAAGAGTACTACGGCATTCCCTATCCGGGCGACAAACTGGATCTCCTCGCGATTCCGGACTTCGCCTCCGGCGCCATGGAGAATCTCGGCGCCATTACCTTTCGGGAAACCGCGTTGCTGGTCGATCCGAACACCGGCACGCACGGCGAATTGGAGCGGGTCGCGGATGTCGTCGCCCACGAGAACGCGCATATGTGGTTCGGCGACCTCGTCACCATGTCCTGGTGGAACGGTCTCTGGCTCAACGAGGCCTTTGCGACCTTCATGGAGATGCTCGCCGTCGATGCCTGGAAGCCGGAATGGAACCGATGGGACTCGTTCAGCGTCTCTCGCGCGGCCGCCTTCGCCGTGGACGGGCTGCAGAGCACGAGGCCGATCGAATACCCGGTCCGCGCGCCGAAGGATGCCGAGGCGATGTTCGATGTGTTGACCTATGAAAAGGGCGCCTCGGTGCTGCGCATGTTGGAACAGCACATCGGTCCGGAGGTCTTCCGTGACGGCGTACGTGACTACCTGCGCCGCCATGCCTACGGCAATGCGGACACCGGCGATCTATGGATTTCCCTGGGGACCGCCGCCCAGCAGCCGGTGCCCGAGTTGATGAACGGCTGGATTTTCCAGCCTGGTTTTCCATTGATCACCGCGACGCTGCACGGAGAAAACGAACTCAGGCTGAGCCAGCACCGCTTTACCTACTTGGCGGAGCCTGCTCCGCAGACGCCGTCTGTCCTCTGGCACATCCCCATCCTCATGCGGATTTCCTCCGGCGAACGGACGGAATACCGGCGGCTGTTGCTCACGGAACGCGACGCGACGATGGCTCTGCCTGCCGGGACGACCAATGTGTTTCTCAACGCGGGCGGCCATGGCTTTTATCGAGTCCGGTATGACCGGTCCCTGTTCGCGCGATTGGTGGACGGCGGCCTGGCGCGCCTGCCGGCGATCGAGCGGTTTGGTCTCGTGAGCGACGCCTGGGCGACGACGGTGGCGGGGCTGACGCCGCTCCAGGACTATCTGGAGCTCACCGGACACTTTCTCCACGAGCGCGACAAGAACGTATGGGCCGTGCTGCTGGATTCCTTCGCGTTTTTGAATCGTATTCTTCCACGGGGCGAACGGCCTGCGTTGGAACGCTTCGTCCGCCACCGCCTCACGCCGGCCGTGAAGGACTTGGGGTGGGATCCTCGCGCGGGGGAAGACGATTTGACGCGGCAGCTGCGCGGAGACCTGTTGGCCGCCTTGGGCAAACTCGGCAACGATCCGGGCATCCAGCGGCAGGCGGTGGAACGGTATCGGGAGTACGAGTCCCATCCGGCGGCCGTGGATCCTAACGTCGTGCCGGCGCTGGTGACGATCCTGGCCCATATCGGCGACGCGGCGCGCTACGATCAATTCGCCAAGCGCTACAAGAGCGCCGCCACCCCGCAGGAAGAACGGCGCTACCTCTTTTCGCTGGCCGGCTTTCCCGATCCCGCGCTCCTCTCCCGCACGTTGGCCAGCACCCTCAACGGCGACGTCCGTACGCAGGACGCGCCCTTCCTCGTCAGCGCGGTGCTCGGCAACGTCGACGGCCGCGAGTTCGCCTGGGATTTCGTCAAGACGAACTGGGATCGGATGGACCGGCTTTTCCCGAAGCAGGGTCTCCGGCGGATGTGCGGCGGCATCGTGGCGCTCGCCACGCCGGAGTTGGAACGGGACGTGCGCGCCTTTTTCACGACCCGCAAGATCGACCTGGGCGGGAAAACGTTGGAGCAGTATCTGGAGCAGTTGCGGATCGCCGTCGCGTTCCGCGAGCGGGAGCTCCCGACCCTCACCGACCGGCTTCGTCAAGTCCGGGCGGTGTAGCCGCCTCGCGCGGCGACGAGCGGGACCGCCTGATACAACGCGAGTTCGCCGGACCCTCCGGTTGTCCGGCACCCGTTCACCGGAGAACCCAGCGTCCTTCCATTCCGCCTCATTTTCTCACCGACTTGGCCTTGCCGCTCAGTGAACGCCCGCAGCGGCCTCTCAGGGAATGGAGCTTGCTCATACCCGTAAGAGAACGAGTTGCCTCGCCCTCACCGCCCGTCGCAGACTGAGACATGACATACTTGCTCAGACCGTGCTTAGCCGGCGTCTTGTTGTGGGCTTCTACGGCCTGCGGTTCTTCATCCGACGAACCACGCCCGGTCTCCACCGTTCCAGCCAGCGCCTCTTGTTTGACCGCGACTCCCCAGCCTCCTCCCTCGGCTCCGCCGCCCGGTGCGCCGCCGGCCGGGCTGGCATTGAGACTGGAGCCGATCAACGCGACATTTCCCCTCACATTCCCATTGTTCCTGACCACCGCGCCGGGCGACCCGACCCGCCTGTTCGTGGTCGAGAAGGGCGGGCTCATCACAGTGGTGGACCGCGCGACCAACATGCTGCTCGGGACTTTTCTCGACATCAGCCACCTCGTTTCGACGGGAACCGAGCAAGGACTGCTGGGCCTCGCATTCGATCCGCTGTATGACAGCAACGGTCGCTTCTATGTGAATTATACGGACACGAGCGGCCATTCGGTCATCGCGCGCTACCTCCTCGATCCCAACAATCCGAATGCCGCGCTGAGCACGGCCGATCGGATCATCCTCACGGTGGATCAGCCCTTTGCCAATCACAACGGCGGCATGCTGACATTCGGGCCCGATGGATTCCTGTATATCGGCTTCGGCGACGGCGGCAGCGGCGGTGATCCGCAGCGCCGCGCGCAGAATCTCAACGACCTGCTGGGCAAACTGCTACGCCTCGACGTCGCCCAGTCGGGGCCGCCTCCCTCACCGGCCTATACGATCCCGCCGAGCAACCCCTGCATCGGCCAGGCGGGAATTCGAGAGGAAATCTGGAGCCTCGGTCTGCGCAATCCCTGGCGGTTTAGCTTTGACCGCAGCAACGGCGACCTCTATATCGCGGATGTCGGGCAGAACACTCGAGAAGAAATTTCGATCTCGCCTGCCGGCACGGGGGCCGGGAAGGGATTGAACTTTGGCTGGAACGTCATGGAAGGGTCGCTGTGCTTTCCGATCGGCAGCGCCTGCTCCCCGACCGGCCTGGCGTTGCCGGCTGTTGAATACAACACCGGCCAGGAAGGTTGTTCGATTACGGGCGGCTATGTCTATCGCGGGGCCGCGATCCCGGCGCTGCGCGGCACCTATTTCTACAGCGATTTCTGCGCCGGCTTTGTCCGGAGCTTCCGGTATGTGAACGGCCAGGTGCTTGAGCACGCCGACTGGACTGGGGTGCTGCCGTCGATCGGCAACATCGTGAGCTTCGGAGAAGACGCGCAAGGCGAGTTGTATATCCTGACTTCCAACGGCGGCCTCTGGCGCATCGCGCCCACTTGAGCACCGCTGCCTCAATCCTTCAGCGTTTCCCTCTCGGCGCATACCACTCTCGGAGGGTTGCCTGTCCCACGTGCTTGCCGGTACCCTGAGATCCTGTGAGAGGTACTGCCGTGACTAACCAACCCTGCCCTCGTTGCGGGGCCGTCAAAATCAGGCCGGCCGTCCGCAAGACGGTGCCCGATCGCATCTTGAGCGCTCTTACGATCTATCCATACCGATGCCAGCTCTGCGCGGCGCGGTTCCGTCTGTTCCTGGGACGCCGGCAACCTGCGCCGCGCCGGAGTTTCGAGCGCATCTCCGTTCATTTTCCTGTCTGGTTCAAATCCCGCTGGGCGCCGCCGCAGCAGACCGGCCATGAGGGCGTGGTCGAGAATCTGTCGCTGCGCGGGTGTCGGATCCGCTCCCCCATGCCGCTCGTGCCCGGGGCACGCGTGGAATTGGAATTTCAGTACGCCGATACCTCGTTCCCCATCACCGTCGACGAGGCTGTGGTCCGCTCCATCACTGAGCAGGGAATCGGGCTTCGCTTCGTCCGGCTGCAGCGGGAAGACGAGCGCCGTCTGAGGCAGATCGTCGATGTCTGGCTACCGGAACCGAGCGACACTGCCCAGTAGCCGGACCGTGGGTTCTCCACCGTGGCCGGCGCTTATTCGTGCCGCAGGACGGCGAGCGGCGGCTGGCCCAGAATCCGGAACGTGCTGAAAAAGCCCACGAGCACCGTCATGGCAATGGTCGCGCCCAACGCCGCGGCGAGCACGCGCGGCTGAAGACTCCACGACAAATCAAAAATCCAGATCAGCACGCCCCACGACAACGCGCTTGCCAGCCCGCACCCCACGAGGCCGCCCACGCAGCCCAGCAGAGCATATTCCGCGGCGAAGCTCCGGGCCACGGCGGCCCTGGTGGCGCCGATTGCCTTCAGAACCACCGACTCGTACAACCGTCGATAGCGGGTCGCCGCCAACGCCGCCGCCATGACCAGCGCGCCGGAGAGCACGCAGAAGACGGCGACGGCGCGAATGGCGAGCGACAGCCGGTCCAGCACGGCGGCAAAGCTGCTCAGCACGTCCCCGATATTGATGGCCGTCACATTGGGAAACGCCGCGACCACCGCCTGTTGCAGGGGCACCTCCTCGGCCGGATCCACATGGACCGTCGCGACATAGGTAATCGGCGCGCCGTCGAGCGAGCCCGGTGAGAGGATCATGTAAAAGTTGGTGGAGAAGTTCCCCCAATCCACCTTGCGGATATTGCTCACCTCCGCGGCCAGCCTCACCCCCTGGATGTCGAACTCGATCAGATCTCCGAGATCGACGTTCAGCGCCCGCGCCGCCTCCTCCTCGATAGACACCAAGGGCTTGGCTGGAACGCGTCCGGCGGGCCACCAGGACCCTTTGACGACTTCATTGTCCTTGGGGAGGCGATCCAAAAACGTCAGCACGTATTCCCGCGTGCGATACCACTTCTTGCGGCGTTCGTCCTTGTCCAGCGCGGTGTCCCGCTCGCGTTGTTCTTCTTCTTCGGTCGTGGCCTCGGCGTGAATGGGACTGCCCTTGACTGCGAACAAGCGCGAGCGCACCAGCGGCGTCAGTTCCGTGCGAGGCGCCCGGGCACGCCGGGCCAGCAGATGCGCAAACGCAGTCACCTGGTCCGGCTGAATGTCGATAAAGAAGAAGGTCGGCGCGTCGGTCGGCCGGTTTTCCCCCACCTGTTCGAGCAAGGCCCCTTCGACCAGCGCGACGGTTGCGACCACCATCACGCCGATCCCAATGGCAATGGTGATGCTCACCGCTTGGCTGCCTGGCCGTACGACGTTCCCGACCGCTTGGCGGAGCACCAGCGACCGCGGACGTGGCGCATGCGTCAGGAGCAGGATGAGGATCCAGCCCGCCAGTCCCAGCAAGAGCACCGCCGCCACGAAGGCGCCGACAAACAGCAATCCGATTGTCCACGAGCCGGCCTGCCACATGGACAGGAGAACCAGTCCCCCCGCGATCACCAACGAAGTCGCCGCTCTGACGGAGTCGCTGAAGGGCCTCCGCAACCAGCCGGTACGAGGGCCGTGACCGGCAGCGCCTGTTTCGAGGGTGATCTCCCGACGAAAAATCATGGCGGGTTGGATATCGCGGATCGTGAGAAGCGGCCAGAGCGCAAACAGCACCGTAGACAACAACCCCAGGGCGAGCCCCTTGGCCAAGGGGAGGACCGACGACCCGGCCGTGAGTTCGGTGGTAAAGCCGACCTGCGTCAGCAGATCGGAATTCAACCACCGAACCATGGCCCAGGGCAGGGCCTGTTGAAGCAACAGCCCGAGGGCGAGGCCCATCGCGCTGCCGGCCCCGCCCAACAATACCGCTTGGACGAGGTACGTGCGAATGATCGCCGGCGAGTCGGCGCCCACCGTCTTGAGAATCGCGATCGTGGACAACTTTTCCCGGATAAAGGCATGGACGGACGTGGCCACGCCCAATCCGCCGATGAACAGAGCCGTCAGCCCGATCAGCCCCAGATACCGGGTCAGCTGGTCGAGGAACTGCTTGAGCTGCGGCTGGGCATCACGGTAGCCGGAGATGCGCGCCCCTTCGGAGGCGAATTGCTCGCGCCACTCGTACACGAGCGGCTCGGCCGGCATACCCGCCGGCAACCGCACCAGGTATCGTTCACGGATGCGGCTCCCTTGCCGGATGAGATCCGCCGCGCGCAGTCCTTCCTGAGACATCAAGACCCGCGGTCCCAGGCTGAAGGCATTGGCCATCCGGTCCGGCTCGGTCCGCAGCACACCGGTAATGACGAATGTGCCCTGGCCGATCTTGAGCGGCGCCCCGACGGCGAGATTCATCCGGATCAGCAACGACTCCTGCACGAGGACGCCATGGCAGAGGTCCCGGCGTTGAGCGGCCGGCCGAGACGGACAATGAACGGGGCGGAGCAGATGTTCCAGCGGCAGAGGCGGCTCGGCCATCACGGTGCCATACAAGGGATAGGCGGATTCGACCGCCTTGAGCTCGATGATCTGCGTCGGCTGGCCGCTCGCGGCCGAAGGCTCCGCGCGGGCCGCCATCCCCACCACTTCGCTGACGTGCGTGACGGTGAACCCGCGCTCGGCCAACGCCGCCAGCTTGGCCTGGCCGCTCTGACTGATCAGCCGGGAGAGGCGGATCTCCAGATCGCCGCCTAAGAGACTGCGCGCTTCCTTGGTCACCGCGCGCTCCACATGCGCCCCGAACAGGGACACGCCGACCAGCGCGCCGACGCCGACCGCAATGCACACGAGGAAATAGAGAAAATGGCGCCACGCCGCCCGCGTTTCCCGCCATGCCATCTTGATCGCGAACCACTTCATGAAGGGGGCCGCTCGCGCGGAGCCTCCGACGACGCGGGGAGGGAATCGGATTCGATGCGGCCGTCGCGCAGCGCCACGGTCCGTTCCATGCAAGACGCCAGGCGAGGATCGTGCGTCACGAGCACGAGCGTGGTCCCATGGTCACGGTGCAGCGCCAGCAACAGATCGATCACTTGGGCGCCGGTGGCCGTGTCGAGATTGCCCGTCGGCTCATCGGCAAGCAGAATCGGCGGGCGGCACGCAAAGGCGCGCGCGACCGCGACGCGCTGTTGTTCGCCGCCGGAGAGCTGGACCGGGTAATGGCCGGCGCGGTCCGCCAAGCCCACCGCGGCGAGCAGGTCCCCGGCGCGCGCCGCGGCGCGAGGATCTCCGCTCAACTCCAGCGGCACGGCCACGTTTTCCAGCGCGGTGAGCGTGGGAATGAGATGAAAGGCCTGGAAGATGTACCCGATTTTCTGGCGCCGGAGCTCCGCCATGCGGCTCTCCGACAAATGGGTGATGTCGATGCCCTCCAGCTCGATCGACCCGGAGGTGGGGCGGTCGAGGCCCGCCATTAAACCCAACAGGGTCGATTTGCCGCTGCCTGACGGACCGACGATCGCGACGGTTTGCTTCGCCGGGATGGCCACGCTCACATCATCGAGGATTTTCACGGAACGGCCGGCGGCGGCGAGCTCCATCGACAGGTGTCGGACTGCAATCACTCAGACGACTCCTTCCTCCTGCGGCAGAATCGGATGATATTATACTGCACAAGGAGCATCTCGCAGTGACATTCCAGGCCTTCACATCGAGATCCGGCGTCCACCGGCGGGCGGGCGTCCTCGCCCTCTGTTTCTTGTGCTGCTTGGCGTGGGCGGCGGTCTCGCAGGGCGCGGATGAGGCGCCGGCGCGTATCGTCGCCTTCGGCGACAGCCTGACGGCGGGCCTGGGAGTGGCGGCCGATGAGGCCTATCCCGCGCAGCTGCAGCGGCGCCTGGATGAATTGCATTTGCGGTACCGCGTCATCAACGCCGGCGTGAGCGGCGACACCACGGCGGGCGGCCTCCGCCGTGTGTCATGGATCCTCAACGGCAAACCGGACATCGTCATTCTTGAGTTGGGCG
This sequence comes from uncultured Nitrospira sp., assembly GCA_964642845.1. Classification (GTDB taxonomy): domain Bacteria; phylum Nitrospirota; class Nitrospiria; order Nitrospirales; family Nitrospiraceae; genus Nitrospira_D. The sequence continues at coordinate 11,022 of CAZXRB010000005.1, read as the reverse complement.
CCAACGACGGGCTGCGTGGGCTCAGCCTCGAACAGACCCGTCACAATCTCGAGCAGATCATCGAGCGCTTGCAGAGCGCGGGCGTGACGGTGGTGCTCGCGGGGATGAAATTACCGCCCAATTACGGCCCCGACTATACCGCCGGTTTCGAGGCGATCTATCCGGCTCTGGCCCAACGCTACCGGCTTCCGCTCATTCCATTTTTCCTGGAGGGGGTGGCCGCCTCGGCAACGTTGAACCAAGCCGACGGCATCCATCCGACGAAGGAAGGTTATCGCATCGTGGCCGAGCAGGTGCTCAAGTCACTGCGCCCATTGCTGCGGCAGCAGCCCGCCAAGTCGTGACCGAGCGGGTCGACAAAAAAAGACATCCTGCCCGGCATGGACGCCGGACAGGATGCGATGACGAAAGGAGCGGCTGGAGTCGTTTCAGGACTTCTTCAAAAACGTATCGTACACGCCGTATGCGAGGACGAGACCGATCAGCACGTAATACATGCCGGTGATCCCGCTGTAGTCGGGTGCGCCTTCGCCCTTGGGCTCGTTCGCCAGGACCTGTGCGGCACCGACCAATACGACCGTTCCCGCCATCGTTGCCAGCCGCGCGAACAACTTCTTCATAGACCTCCTCCTCGAATCGGGTGGCCAACAGAGGGCCGCATTGTACTGAAACTGTTCCGAGAGGCGCAAGGGTTTCCGAGAGGGTTCAAGCCGGTCAGTGCGACGGGGTGGGCTTGGCCACAGATTTGAGGGCGTCGGCGACTTCTCTCAAAGACGCGGCCAATTTATCCAGTTGCGTGCCCTTACTGAGCATCTCGTTGGCCACCGCCTTCATGTGCCCGTCATAGCGGGCGACCTCCCCGGCGAGCTCGCCGACCTTGGATAACATACCTTTGTAGAGGGTGACTTCCCGCTGCAACTCCTGCGAGGCGGTCTGCGCGGCTTTCGCTTCGGCAATTGAGGTTTGAAGTTGCTGCGATAAGCGCCCGACATAGGCTTCACGGTCTCTCATTTCCGCCTCGAGATTCATCTGGATCTCTTCACTTTCCCGGCGACGTGCCTCGAGCGTACAGATGTTTTGAATCCAGGTGGACAACTCCCCGGCGCCGAGGTGCGGCGGATCCGGCAACGGCTCGCCCTTTTCGATGGCCTTCATCGCCGGTTGCAACCATCCGACGAACTGCATCACATCGCCGAGTTTGACATCGGGGGCGGACGACTGCATGGGGGACGCCTTTCCGTTACCCGCCTGATCGCCCGGCGGCGGCGCCTTGGCCTCGCGGGGCTCAGTTGGTTTGCGCGACTGCCGCGGATGCGCCCATCGATGGTATTCCAGCAACACCGCGATGCAATGCCGGCACATCGGCTCTTCCGGCAGCGTGCACGAGCACTTGGAGACGAGATGGCCGTCTTTCAGCCGAATAGTCTGTTCATAGAGACCCGAGTTGCCGATGACGGCCGAAGAAATCTGGGCGTCGTCGGCCTCTACGATCCGCACCCGATTTTCCGTGAGATATTGGTGACCGATTTGAAAGGCCGAGGCTTCCGCCACCGCCTGGATCATCTGGGGATCCAACAGGCCCAATCGATCGGCGCTGCAGGGAATCTTGTTGCGCATGGTCCAAGATCCGTAGGGAACTCTTGTGGACTCAGTGTGCCGGGCCGATGCGGTGCTGTCAAGGAGAGGCTGTTTTCAGACCGGCGTGGAACGGGACCTGCCATCACGGTGAACGTCAGCGACAACGTTGAATCGGCCCCTGCCCTCCGGGCGGCGTCAGCCAGACGTAGTCGGCAATGCGCTCTCGAAGGAGTTCCTGGATATCCTCCCGTCTCGTCTCGTCGTAGGCCGTCAGATAGACGGATGTTTGCCGCACCTGGCCGGACAGCCGGCGCGCCACTCGATTGGGGACGGGCAGATGGTATTGGACATGGCCGCCGCCTGTATAGCTGACGATAATGGATCGCCGGGTCTGATCATGGCGCCTTCCATTCCAGGCGGCCACCAGCGTCTTCGCCATCCCTTCGTCACGCACCATGGAAGCCTCGTACATCGTGCGATAGTCTTCTTCGGCGCCGCCACCGTGGCAACGCCGCAACTGATCCAAAATGCGGGCGCGATAGGCCGGATCATCCACAATATCGTCCTCGGTCCATCCCCACTGGCTCCAGTCGGGACTGGTGCGCGCCTGGGCCAGGCCGAGTTTGACGACCCGGCGGATGAGCGACTTCGGCGGGTTCATCGCGTAGACGCGCAGGCGGCGCTCGCGCGCGAATGAAACGAGTCTTCCATAGGGCTCGAAGGACCCACCCCAGTTCGCGCTCCACTGGGCGCGCGCCAGGAGTTGGTCTGTGCTGACCGACGGGTCGGCGAGGTACTCATCCAGCCCCCTCTGACCATCCCATCCGAACATTTCCATGCCGAGCAGGGGTTCGACGCCGTCGCCCAGGAACCCAGTCATGATGCGGATGGCTGCCTCGACATGGTGGGGATTGTAATGTTCCTCGCCCACGTACACGACATCGTGTTGTTCCAACTCCTTGAGCCACTCGGGAAAGGACAGCACCCGGCCGCTTGCCGCATGAATGATGTGCCACGCCTGCCAGGTCTCGGGTCCCGATGAACCGACGACCATCCGTGGTTCCGGCCGGCATCCTAGTTGGAACCCGATCATCCCGATTACCAGGACAGCGACCGAGACCCGCGCCGGGCGATGCCATGGAAACGTGGCGAGCCACATGCTGCCTCTTTCGTAACACACGAATCTCGTGCGGACAAGGCAACCTTGACGGCCACGACAAGGCGCTTCTATGCTCGCCTGCATGGCGAGGCACACAGACTCGTGTCGGCGTCTCCGGAAATGTAGTCTTTCATGACCGATCCCACGAATGCGGTCGCCGAGTTCCGGCGAATGGTAAGCCAGCAGGCACGGCAGTCCCCCGTCTTGTGGGAGGAGTCGAGGCACCTGATCGAGCTCGAGCGCTGTTCTTCGACGCTCGAGCGACTGCGGACCCTCGGGCAAAGCGCGGACCTCCCCGCGGCGGTGCACGCGCAGCTGGCTCTCGCGTTCCCGCCAGGCGCCACACGCGTGCAGGAGCTTGCCAGCGCGCCGCTCAAAGCCTTGACGGGATTTCCTCCGGCGAAAGCCGTCCGCGCGCTCTGCGTCGTCTTCCGGCTTGTGACGCACCCAGCCGCCCGCTGGCCGGTTCCGGCCGTATCGAGCGAAGACATCGAACGGCAGCTCAGCCGCACCGACAATCCCTTCGACCTGCTGCTCCATACCGACGTCGCGTCCTTACTGGACCTGGGCGCGGGGGATCTGTCCTTTGCGCGCGAGCTCGTCGAGCGGTACGCCCCGGCCTTGCAGCGGGAGGGCCGCCGATTGATTCTGCACGGCATTGATCGGCTGCACCCGCAGTCGAAACTAGGGGGCCCGCTGCATCCGGCGCAGGACACGATCCGCGCGCTGGAGAGCCGGCTCGGTCCGTCGTTCAGCTTCTACGGCAATCAGGACATGTTTGCACTTCACAACCTCGACGACCACGGCAAGCTCGCCCCGCGCTACACGATCGTGACCTGCTGGTCTCCGGCCACCCCGACCTTTGCGTACGAGCCCGCCCGCTTGTCGCGCGCGGTGATTGCGGACGATCTTCAGCGCACCAAGGGGGCCTTCCGCCTCACCCGCATCGACGGCGAAGCGGCGCTCGAAGTCCGCCACGGAGCCCGCGCACTGCTCTTTCCTTCCTGGAAGTTCGACATCGTGGGACCGTTAGCGTTGCTCGGACTCCTGGCGCAGCGCGGCGCGCTCGGCGTCCTGGGAGCGGTCGACACGCAAGTCTTTTGGGAATTGCTCGCGCAGCTGCTCGAGGATTCGAGATATCGGCCCCAGGACCAACCCTTCACGCCCCACAACCTGCCGGATATTTTCGGGGACACCTATCGCGCTTTGGAACAAGCGCCGCTCGGTCAGTGGATCAATCTCGCCGATCTCAGTGCGCTTCGCAAGCAGTTGCCGCCGCCGGAGGCCGGCAGCCCGGCCTTCTCGTTCCGGCAGGTCCGGATCAGGCGGGGCGCCACGTTCCCCGGCGTCCCGGCCAGCAGCACCGCCCGTAAATTTTCGGCGATGTCCGAAGAAGCTCCGCCCTGGTTCATGACGCTGATCCCGGCCTAAGCCGGCCCTGCGCGGTCTGGCGCCGAACAGCTGAATCGGGAAAGCGCGGAAAAATTGACCGACTTCGGACCCTTTGTTAGACTTCGGCGGTGTCGCAACACCACGCACCCTCGCACCACGACGACTCACAGCCATCATGAATGCCGCGCAGACCATCCGGGCCGTTCAGGACAATATTGCGCGCGTGATCAAAGGCAAGCCGCACGTCATTGAAATGACCGTCGTGGCCTTGCTCGCGCGCGGCCATCTGCTGCTCGAGGACGTGCCGGGAGTGGGAAAAACGACGCTCGCGCACAGTCTGGCCCGCTCGCTGGACTGCTCGTTCAAACGGATTCAATTCACCAGCGACTTGCTGCCGTCCGACATCGTCGGGGTGTCGATCTTCAATCGGCAAAAACAGGCCTTCGAGTTCATGCCCGGTCCCATCTTCGCCAACATCGTGCTCGCCGACGAGATTAATCGGACGACGCCGAAAACGCAGAGCAGTCTCCTGGAAGCCATGAGCGAAGCGCAGATTTCGGTGGACAACCAGACACATCCCCTGCGTCAGCCCTTTATGGTCATTGCGACCCAGAATCCCGCCGAATACCACGGGACGTTTCCGTTGCCGGAAAGCCAGCTTGACCGCTTCCTGATGCGGCTGCGCATCGGATATCCATCGCCGGAGGAAGAAAAGAAAGTGTTGGATCGCTCGCAGGCGCTCCATCCGGCGGAGGAGCTTCAGCCGGTGCTGAGCGCCGACGACGTCTTGGACTTGCAGGCGCAAGTCGACAAGGTGCTGATGGAAGAGAGTCTGATGGATTACTTGCTCGCCATCGTCCTCTGCACGAGACAGTCGGAGCTCCTCTCCCTCGGGGTAAGTACCCGAGGCGCCTTGGCGCTCAACCGCGCGGCCAAAGCCTTGGCGCTGGTGCGCGGTCGCTCCTATTGCTTGCCGGACGACATCAAGGAGTTGGCTCCGGTCGTCCTCTCCCATCGCATCATGGTGGCCCGTTCCCAAGGACTCAAGCCGCGCAGCTTCGAGCAGGCCGAGCGCATCATTCAAGACCTGGTCGAATCAGTGCCGGTGCCCGTCTAACGCGCATCGGACGAGGGCGGACCGGAGCCGCCGCATCATGCTCGATCGTCTTCGCGCGCTGCTGTCACGCTTCAGCAGGCATCGCTCCACCCGCCTAACGTCCGAAGGTGTGCAGTTCCTGCTGTTCACCTTGGCCGTTGGAATCGCTGCCATCAACACCGGCAACAACCTGTTCTATTTGCTCCTGGCGATGATGCTCAGCATCATCCTCATGTCCGGCATCGTCGCAGAACGGTGCCTGCGCGGCCTCGAATTCCACCGGCATCTCCCCGATCTCATATTCGTGGGCGAACCGGCTACGGCGGCGATCGTGATCAAGAATCGCAAAACGCATCTGCCCAGCTTCTCCCTCCGCCTGCTGAATGTCATCAATGGGCAGGATGTGGACCGCGGTCTGGTCGTCCGCCAGCTGCTCCCCGGCGCCAGCCAGATGCTGTCCCACGAGATCACCGCGGCCTCGCGGGGGCGCCTCCGGCTCGACGGCATTCGGGTGGTCACGGCTTTTCCCTTCGGGCTGTTTCGCAAAACCGCCTTATACTCGTTGCCCGACACGCTCGTCGCGTGCCCGGCCATCAAGCCCTTGGCGGAGTCTGTCCTGCAGGCGACGAGGGCAGCCGGATACGAGCAACAGACCCGCCAGCGGGGGCATGGCAGCGATCTCTATAACCTGCGCCTGTATCACTCCGGAGACGACTCTCGGAATATCCATTGGGTGACCACGGCAAAAACCGCGCAGCTCATGGTCCGTGAAACAGAAGCGGACGCACAACAACGCGCCACGGTGTCTTTTGCGACCATCGCCCCTTCATCCCATGACGCGCGGTTCGAAGAAGCCGTAGTGTTGGCGGCGTCCTTGCTCGCCGCCCTGTCAGAGGGAGGCTACGCCCTCCGGCTGTTCGTAGGGAACTTCCGCTCGGAGTTCGGTCTGGGAGACGCGCATCTGCGGAGCCTCCTCCATGCGCTGGCTCTTTGTGAACGGCAAGATCCGACCTCCGGCGCCCGTGATGGAGCTTGCTCCGAGGTAGATTGCGATGACGCTCAGGGACTGTTCATCCATCTCCAGCCCTGGAGCGGAGACGGGCATGGTACGCCGGGGGGCGCCGATCTCGTGTTCGACGAAACCGCCATCGCGGAGGTGGCTTATGTCGTTTGACCAGGGACTCCGCTTGACCTCCATCCTGCTCGCCTCCGCCTCCTTTATTGGGCTCACACTGGGGGCCAGCTTGCCGGAATGGCTCGTGGTCATGACCGGCTCGGTGCTGCTTCTCGTCCTCCTGCGCGCCTGGGGCGTCCAAGCCCTGGACCGTCTTGCCGGCTACGCGACGTTGTCGCAAGCGACGTGGAACGCTTTTCTTCTCGTCAGTTTCCTCGCTTTTTGGATGGACATGTTCTGGATTTCGGGAGATTTGCTCCCGGCGGGTGTCCATTTTCTTCTGATCCTCATGGTTATCAAGCTCTGCAATCTTCAGAATCGACGCGACTATCTTCATCTCTACGCGATCAGCCTCATGGCCATTCTGGCCTCGGCCGCCATGACCACGGACCTCTGGTACTTGCCGGTCTTCCTGGCCTACCTGCTGACCGGGGTCTGGACCTTGCTGCTCTTTCAGCTGACGAAAAAAACGGAGGACTCTGATCGCCCGCCGCTGCCACTGACGGCACAGAGCGGACCACCCGTGCCGGGCCGCATTACTCCGCAGCTGTTCTGGCTGGCGAACGGATTGGCCTTGGGGGCCTTGTCTTTGACCCTCGTCATCTTCTTCACCATTCCACGGGTCAGCGCCGGGCTGTTTCAGAAAGGGTATGGCGAGGGCCTTCGCACCTCGGGATTCTCGGATACGGTGGATTTGGGGGCCATCGGCCCCGTCAAACGGGATCCCAGTATCGTCATGCGAGTGGAGCTTCCCGACCGGCGGGTGCACGAGGTCGGGCGGTTCTATCTGCGTGGAGTCGCCTATGATCGCTATGACGGCGTCAGTTGGACGAATCAGCTGACGCATCGCCGGGCGCTGTACGAGGTCGAACCGCTGACCTTCGCCGTCCGGCAAGGCCCCCTCCGTGCTTCCGCCCAAGGCCGAGCAGCGGTCCGCCAGAATATTCTTTTGGAGCCGCTCGACACCGCCGTGCTCTTTGCCGCTCCGTTCGCCGAATCGATCACCGGACGCTTCCTGGGCGTCCAGGCCGATCCGGCCGGCGCGCTGTCTCTTTCATTTCCCAGTGCGGCCCGGATCGAGTATTCCGTCGTGTCGCGGACGAACACGGTCCTGCCGGCGGACCTCCAACTCCAGACCGCAGCCTACCCGGAAGCCTTTGCAAGGCATTTTTTACAAGTGCCCGGCGGTTCCGACCGTGTCGCAGCCCTGGCTCACGAAATCACTCGTGAGAGCCGCACGATCTTTGACAAAGCCCTCGCCCTCGAGAAGTTTTTGTCGCGCACCTATCGATATAGTCTCGACATTCCCGCTTCGGAGCAGACCCATCCCCTGAATGATTTCCTCTTTACCAGGAAAACGGGCTACTGCGAGCACTATGCGACGGCGATGGTGATCATGCTGCGTACCCTCGGTATCCCGGCCAGGCTGGTCACCGGATTTCTCGCCACAGAGTGGAATGAATACGGCAACTATTATCTCGTGCGACAGCAGGATGCTCATGCTTGGGTGGAAGTACACTTACCGCAATCCGGATGGATCACGATGGATCCGACGCCGGCCGTCAGTGAGGCGGTCGCGGACCCGAGCTGGCGCGCATTCGGCCAAATGATGGACAGCCTTCGACTCCGCTGGAACCGTTTCTTCGTGCAGTACAGCGCGGCCGATCAGTTGGCAATGGTGCGGGAAATACGAGCCGGTGGGGCCACGGTCCGACACCGCGCCTGGGACTCAGTGACGTCGGTTCTCAATCCCTTCCTGTCTCGGGCGGGCGAGCTGCTCCGTTATCCGAGTGAGGGTTCTTTCCGGCTCTTTGCCGAATTCCTGGGCTTGATCGGAGCCGGAATCGGGATCATAGGGTGGGTGTTGTGGAAACGCCCTTGGCGACGACTGTTTCAGCAGCCCGCTCGGGCGCGGCAAGAGGAAGCCATCACCCGTCTGTACCAGACCATGCTGCAGTCCTTCGCAAGGAAAGGGTTGGCCAAGCCCGTCGGCACCGCGCCTCTCGAGTTTTTGGCCCTCATCCGCCGACAGTGGACCGAGGCGGGCCCCCTGGCCGGAACCATCACCGATCTCTATTGCCGCGGACGGTTCGGCCAGACGCCGCTCAGCCACGAGGATCTTCGTCTCGCCCGCCAGACTCTTCAGCAGCTGATGATTCTGGAGCGGCCTTAGCCGGCTGCCTGCATCTCGTCTCTCATCATTCACACACCGCCGCTTGTTGCAAGACGCCCGGGGTGACATTGCCCCCCGTGAGGACGACGCCGACCCGTTGTCCGGCGAGCGCTGGCTCGGCGCGTAAAACCGGTGCCAGCGCCACTGCGCTGCTGGGTTCGATAACCATCTTCAATCGCTCCAACGCAAACCGCATCGCACGGAGGATCTCCTCTTCTTCGACGCGGAAGACGCCGGCGAGATGCTCCCGCAAGACCGGCAAGGTTCGATCGCCCAGACTCGTCCGCAGGCCGTCGGCGATCGTCGCGGGTCGGGGCACCGAAACGATGCGATTGCGCCGCAATGACTCCTCGACATCGAGCGCGCCCGCCGGTTCGCAGGCAAAGATTGTGAGCGAGGGCCGCCCATAATGACCCGCCACGCAGAGCCCGGAGAGCAGCCCGCCTCCTCCCACCGGAGCCAGCAGCACGTCCAGTTCGTCCACTTGATTCAACAACTCCAGCATGATCGTTCCCTGGCCCGCCATGACATGGGGATCGTTGAACGCATGGACGTAAGCGGCCTGCTCTTCGTCGACGATTTGTTGCGCGCGGAGGGCGGCGGCGGTGCGATCGGGCGCCACCGATACGGCGGCCCCGTAACCGACTGTCGCCTGATACTTTGAGTAAGAGTACGGCTCCGGCATGACCACATGAGCCGACAGTCCCAGTAAGGCAGCCGCATGGCTGATCCCTTGGGCGTGATTCCCCGAGGAAACCGTCGTCACGTGCCGCGCTCGTCCTGTGGAGTTCAGCCGCCACAGCGCGTGGTAGGCACCACGGAATTTGAATGACCCTGTTCGTTGGAAATTCTCGCACTTGAGATACACGCGGCCATTCACGAATGCGCTGAGGTGTCTGCTGGTGAATACCGGCGTGATGTGCGCCACGCCATGGAGGACCTTGGCGGCGTCGCGGATGAGATCGCACGTCAACTGGTCGTCCATTGGCAGACAATCCTTTGCTGCGACCTGCAAGGACACTTACCAGATTCCGCACCAAAAACTACCGGCGTCGAGCTGGCGCTTAAGTGTGCTTGGTCGACAAGAAGAGGAGCATGTTCATTTGAACATCTCTTCCCCGTTCGTTTTTGTCTGCGGTACCTCCAGAACTGGCCCGCCTTGCTCTCCCGCTATTCTTAAGTTGTTGAGAATTAAACTTGGACTCGCGGCATTCGATTTGCTGCTGACCCGCGGGTTCACAGAACAGGATCACATACAGATTCTATTAGGATTTTAGAGGAATAGGCATGCTGAAACATATGGGTTGGCCATGGATACTCTCAATGGCTGGGTGCTCGACACTCTTCATCGCTGAGTTAGTCTGGGCGGGAGAAGTCGCGCATGACCGCATGCACCACATTGAACGAGTTTTGACCCATGCCGGGCACAAGAGCCCACGATGGCACAGCCATCAGGCCTCAATCCAGCGCGATGTCCATGACATCGGCTATTTTCTGGAACTGGCGATGAAAACGTCCGATCCGACGGCGATGAAGGACTATGCCGAACAGGCGTGGGCCCTGCTTCAGCGCGCCCTGATACGTGGTCATTTCCACTCCCAGGACATTGATCCGGTGCTCACCGAAATCCGGCGCCTGCTTCCGGACCGACCCTTCTAGCCGTTGGGATCTAGCGCTCTCGTTGGGATCGTTGGAAGGCTGCGGCAAGTGAATTGGAGCGGGAAACGGGATTTGAACCCGCGACCCTCGCCTTGGCAAGGCGATGCTCTACCACTGAGCTATTCCCGCTCATGAAATGCCGAAGGAAGGGCCGGATTGTACTGGCCACCCTCCGAACTGTCAAGTTTCTGCACCGGCCTAGTGATCGTCGCATGGCGAGGCAAAAGTAATGGAGGACTCGCCAAGCTCGCGATTGTGATTATGCACCGATAACCCGTAACCCGTTGTTACCCACGTGTCTAACGGACCTTGGCCGTTACACAATCGTAACGCTTCGCATGTCTGGAAGAGATGATGTGAAGATATTGTTTATTAAAAGCTTTTCCTGTTCTCATGCGTAACGTCTTTCTGACCTGCTACACAAACTACTCACCCGCATCATAAAAATCTTCCAATCCTTACTCGTAAATTATCAATATTGTACTTATTTATCATTGCCTTGCGATCTACAACCCTACGCGCATGAACTACGTCCGAATGGTTTGAATATTGCGAAGTAGCACCACCCATATGCCTACGGGTGCCGGCAGAAGAATGAAATCCCGGGCTCGGCACTCCGGTCCCGATGGGCAAATACTGAGGAGGCGAAGGGAGGTGGGAAGAAGTTCGGTTGTCTGTCAGAAGAAGAGGTGGGCCCTTTGAGCCCTCAACTTAGGAGGTGTCACTCATGTTTCTGTCACGTCGGCAATTCTTGAAGGTCTCAGCGGGGACGGTCGCCGCGGTCGCGGTGG
>CAZXRB010000004.1:53932-95982 GCA_964642845.1 uncultured Nitrospira sp. | reverse complement strand
AGGCGTCGGCCTCTACATGGACAAGCAGAAGAAGGCGATCGAAGAACAGCTTGCGAAAGAACTCGCCAATCACGACGTGGAATTGAAGAAACTGCCGGACAACTCGCTCGAAGTCGACCTCAAGAGCGAAGCCTCGTTCGCAACGGGAAGCGCGGACGTGAAGGCCTCGTTCCATACCGCCTTGGCGAAACTCGGCGCAGTCGTCAAGCAATACGACAGCACGATGGTCCATGTGTTGGGCCATACCGACGACCAAGGGAGCCACACCTTCAACCAGGAGCTGTCCGAGCGACGCGCCAAAGCGGTCGCCGGTTCGCTGATTGCGGCGGGTGTGGATCCGACCCGCATCCGGACGGAGGGGCGCGGAGAATCCGACCCGGACACGAGCAACGCGACGGCCGAGGGACGGAGCCGCAATCGGCGCGTGGAGATCTATCTGAAGCCGGTGGTGGAAGGGAAGGAGCAGGAAGCCCTTCAGACACCCCGGTAACGTTCTCACCCGGGGAGCAGCCGCGCGGCTGCTCCCGGGTGATGATCGATCAAGACGGCCTTATCGAGGCGCCGTCTTCTCATCTTGCGCCACATGGCCCCGCATGGATTTTTCGATGATGTTGCCTTCGATCTCCCGCGCAATCACGGCGGCGAGCTGCTCGGGTGACAGCGCCCCCATCGGCAGGCCGTTGGTCTCCCGATAGAACGGATCGTCCGGCGCCGCGCGCCGGGTGAGGTTCACCAGAACCGCCGCGGGCTGCACCATCGTTTTCCGCTCGCCGACGACCACCGCCTTCTCCTCCGGCACCACGCGGGTGCGCGTGGCCCAGTCCCGCTCGGGAATGTGGACAACGCACACGGTCCAAATCTTCCCGTTCAGCACACTGCGCACGGCCTTGGGCGTCTGTTCCAGGAAAGAGGGCTCCCCGACGATCCGCTGCAACGCCTCGCGCACCCGGATGTCGTACAGCTTGATCGTGGAGTCCGGCTGCGCCGGCGCCACCGGCGTCGTGGTCCCGACCTCGAAATAGGGCTGGCCCCAGAGGCTGCGATGATCGTCCACGGTGCGGAGATAGGTGTCGAACAACCGCTGGAGCAGCGCGATCCGTTGGGGGCCGGACATCTCGCGGATTTCCGCATCGGATCGGATCGGCGCACGCGCGAGGTCCCGCTCCCCCGTCATGATGGCCGGCTTGGGCGCCGTGTCCGCTTTGCTGACCACCCACTGAAACTCTCGGGCCAGCGCCGGCACCAGCCGCTCGGGATGCCCCACATAGCCTTGCTGCTGCAGGGATGTCGCATTGACCAGCAGACGGACACGCCCCGGCTTCTGGGTGCGTGTGACCAAGAATGGAAACTCCTTCCCCTCCTGGTTGACGACCCGGGGTTCGACGATCACCGCCTCGAGCGCCCCCTTCGCAAGGCTCTCGCTGAACCGCGGGTACTCCTGTCGGCGCTCCAGCATGAGCGTGAACGCCTCGACGAGGGTCCGCCCCACGGCATCCGCTTCCGCCTGATCGAGCGACCCGGCCTCCACCTGGGTGACAATCACCGGAAACGGTGCGCCGGGAACGGCGTGCACGATGCCTCGGACCTCCTGGCCGGCGGATGTCCGATGATCTCCATGACCTTGATGGCTCGCGCCGGCCGCGATCGGAAGGCACAGCGCAGCCACCTGGATGATGCCGAACAGCCGGACGCGCTTGGGTACTCCTGGCCGCATAGCGATACCGCCAGCCGCTATTCTACAACGGCTCGCGATCCAAGAAACCGGCCCGTCGGTAATTCCCCGTGCGATTCATGAGGAAGATCCCTCATTGACAAGGTTTGGCTGACAGGAGTATGAGACACTATCGCTGCTCTCTGCCTGAGAGGAGGTGGATGAATGGACCCACTCACTCCACCGGACCAGGAAGGCCCGCCGACGTAGGCGGCGAGGCGTTCCGTCCATCGGCCGGCATCGTCTTCCTGGTCACACCGTTCCCGCGTACGGGAAATTTCTTCACTGCCACGACCCAGCGGAGGATGAACGGCCGGCCGAGGACCGACAGCCTTCTCTTCTGTCGGATCTCGCCACGAACCGCTTCACCGCCGACTTTGCGCGGGTCCCCGCTTCACACAGACGTCGATTCAGCAGGAGAAGCTGGCGTCCCAAGCGCCCACCACGGACAGCGTGGAGGGCTCCCCTTCCTCCTTCCTTCCATCGCTGTCCGTGGCGCTTCTTCCTATTCACGAAGGGATGTGTGACCGAGGAGCGGCAGGCTGAGCCGAGAAGGAGGCTGGGATGCGGGTCTGTGACGTGATGACCACCGGTGTGCTGACGGCCACACCGACGGATACGGTCCGGTCCGTCATCATTAAGATGATCAATCGTCATTGCGGCGCCATTCCGGTCGTAGAAGGAGCCAACCGACTCGTCGGCATGGTTACGCTGCGGGACGTCCTCCTCCCCCTTTATCCCAACTACGGCGATTACATCCACGACAATGTGCACAGCCGGGACTTCATCGAGATGGAGGACGGGTATGCGGAGGTACTGGGAAGAAAAGTCGAAGAGATCATGACGCGCAATCCGCTGACAGTGCCCCCGACCATGCCCGTGCTCGAAGCCGCCTCGTACATGGGCCTGAAGAATTTTCGCCGGATCCCGGTCGTCGACAAGGGGACCCTGCTCGGCATGGTGAGCATCGGCGACGTCAACCGAGGGTTGTTCTTCGAGCGTGGGATGCGGCCATAGCGCACCCGGCTCTCCCCGCGCCAGCCTGACCTCCAGGCCCGCCGTCCTCTTGACTCCGCGCCGGGCGGGATTATTTATTCGCCCGCAAACATCGACGGTGCCCGCCGCAGGGCGGGCGCCGGCCACTCTATAACCAAAAGGAGGGACACTTATGATGCGAGCGCGTCTGCTAGCTTTCGCCGTGTCGCTGTCCCTGCTCTTGGCTGGGATAGCGATGACGCCGCAAGTCGCCCATTCGGCGGCGTGGATCTCCGGCACGGAATCGTTTGCCTCTGAGTGGGTCGCCAAGATCGAACAGGAACTGTCGAAGAAGGAATACCGGTATGTCTTCGCGAACGACCCTCGCACGCCGCAAGCTTCGGTGCTCCGGCTGTTGAATCGAGCCGCCCAGGCGCAAGCCGCGCATGATGAGGCCATGGCGAAAGAACTGGTGCGCGAAGCCATGGCGGTCCTGCAGGACGGGGTGCGGAGGAACTACTACAGCGCTGGCGACGTCGAACCGATCCTGAAGCACATCCAGGAACAGATTCCCATCAAGCTCAGCTAAGGCCGAATGAGGCCGCTGCCGCCGGGCAGCGGCCTCGCCGTGTCGGAGTGATCGGCCGGCAGGAGACGCGCTTTCAGCCGCCTGTCCGTGATAGGATCCCCGACGCATTCGCCTCATACCCACCCTCTTGAGTTTCTTCAGAAGGAGGACACCATGAGCCACTCTCTCGCTCTCATCGCCCTACTCGCCGGCAGCCTTCTCGTTCCCATGCCGGTCCCGGCCGCCGACAAGCCGGCCGGCAAAAGAACGACGGTCAAAGAAGTCAAAGCCCTGTCGGAGAAAGAGCAAACGGCCCTCGCTCTGAGCGCCGCTCCTCCCCATATCGCCGGGGACGCCGGGGTCATGATCTACGGCCCCGACGGCAAGCTGACGGAAACCAAGAAAAGCGCCAACGGCTTTACCTGCATCCCCACCGTCATGAATTTGCCTGATCCCGACCCGATGTGCATGGACAGCGCCGTCCAGCAGTGGATGACCGACCTCACGAACCACGCGCCCAAGCCGACGAACACCGTCCCGGGCATCGCCTACATGGCGCGCGGGGGTTCGCACTTCGAAAAGGACGGCAAGGTCGTGATGTCGGGCGAGGGGGCCACGGTGGTGAAGGAGCCGCCACACTGGATGATCATGTGGCCGTTCGAAGCCGCTGCGACAAAACTGCCGACGGCGCCGAACCCTTCGGGAGTCTACATCATGTTCGAAGGGACGCCCTACGCGCACCTTATGGTGTATCAAGATCCCAAGAAGATGAAGTGACCGACTCTCACCTTTCGGTGCGGGCATTGCGGTCCACGAGTCCGGATCCTGGCGGGAGTACCTTCAAGCGGAACTGCTTCCGCGCAAATGCCTTATCGTGACGACGGCGGGAGGACGACCCTCGTTTGTGCGAGGCCGCGTATCATTCGATGCCGGCCATCCGAGGATTCGACGACTTGAATCTGGGCCGTGAGCTCGACAAGATCCCCGTCATGCGGGAGGTCCATGGCGGCCGGATGGCAACTGCCCGACGTTCCGACCGGAAGCGAACCGGACTCATCGACCAGCTCGAACCGACTCATTCCGTACAGCAGAGGGCATCCATCCGGCGCAAAGCTCGGCACAGGCGGCAAGGCTTGCATCCCCTGCACCGTCCCGACGACGGTGACCGAATGAAGTTGGTATGAGGCGGCTCCATCCGATGCCGAACTCCGCACTTGGCTCGCGGCGAACGCCAAGACTTCTCTCTCTCCGCTCTGGAATTTTTCCCGCAGCCCCTGGAATTTCTCCATATCCATGAGACGCCTCTGTCTACCCCCACCCCGCGATTCGCCGCAGGGGATCATCGCGAACCCCACGTTTCCCCTGCTGTTTCCAATTCATCGGTCGGTCCATTGCCTTCCCGGCACACTCCCTGCTGAGCATTCTCTCCGATGTCGACCCATCCCTCTATTCTGCTGATCGAAGACAGCCCGGGGGAGTGCGAGCTGTTTCGGCTGGCGCTGGCCCAAGCCAGCCTGGATGTCGCCCTGTACACCGAGCCCGATGCGGAAGGCGCCCTGCATTTCCTGGCCGACCGGGCTGCGCAGGGGCCGCTTCCGTCCGTCATCCTTCTGGATTGGCACCTGCAGAAAACACGTGGCGATACCTTCCTCGTCCGCCTCCGGTCCGACGCCCGCTTCGCGTCCATTCCTGTGGTGGTGTTCACCACGTCCGACGACCATGTCGATATGACGGCCGGCTATCGATGTGGCGCCAACGGCTACGTCGTCAAGCCCGGCACCTTCGATCAGCTCGTCCTGTTTGTCCACGACCTCTGCAGCTACTGGGTGCACTGGAATCGGACGGCCTATCAGGTGGCAACCCGATGCTGACCCGCGCGGCCTTGAAAAACCCGTACGCCGTCTTCGCCCTCTGCACGATCGCGCTTGTGCTGGGCGTCGTCTCGTACAAGAAGATGCGCGTGGACATCTTTCCCGAAATCAAGATTCCCACGATCCTGGTCACGACGTTCTACCGCGGCTTGAGCCCGGCCGAGATGGAAGGCGCCATCACGCTGAAGATGGAACAGCGGTTCGTGGAAGCGAGCTACGTCGAGCACATCGAATCCCAGTCGCTGGCCGGCATGAGCTACATCAAGGTCTTTTTCCAGCCGGAGTACAGCATCGATTCGGCGCAGTCGGAGCTGACCAGCTTGGCCTATAGCATCATCCGGCTCCTCCCCCCGGGCGTCTATCCGCCGTCAGTCTACAAATTCGGCGTGTCGAGCCTGCCGGTCGGACTGCTCTCCATCAGCAGCGAGACGCTCGGCCCGAAGGAGATCCGCGACCTCGCCTATTTCACCGTGCGCCAGCAGATCGCCACGATCCCCGGCATTTCCTTCGGCCCGCCGCTCGGCGGCAAAGTCCGGCAAATCACCGTGTTCATGGATCCGCAACGGATGCTGGCGCGCGGCATTTCGCCGTCGGAGGTCGTCAAAGCGATCAATGCGCAGAATGCGATCATTCCCGCCGGCGACATCAAGATCGGCGACCTCGACTACTATGTCTATTCCAACAGCCTCATCGACGTGGTGGACAAGATCAACGACATCCCGATCAAGGTGGTGAACGGCACGCCCATCCTCGTGCGCGATATCGGCACCGCCGCAGACAGCGCCGCCATTCAAACGTCGATCGTCCGCGTGAACGGTCGCGAGGCGACCTACATCCCGATCACCCGCCAGGAAGGGGCCAATACGCTGGAGGTCACCGACGGCATCCGGGAAAAGCTCCCGAAACTCACGGAGATTCCCGCCGGCGCCTCGGTGAAATTCATCTACGACCAATCGCTGTACATCCGGCAAGCCATCGCGAATCTGCAGAAGGAAGGCCTGCTCGGCGCCGGCCTCGCGGGCCTGATGATCTTCCTGTTCTTGCGCAGCGTGAAAGCGGCGCTGGTCGTCGGGCTGGCGATCCCCCTCTCGCTCACCGCCGCCCTGGTGGCCCTGTATCTCACCGGACAAACCGTGAACATCATGACGCTCGGGGGGCTGGCGCTCGTCATCGGCACGCTGCTGGACAACAACATCGTGGTGCAGGAAAACCTGCACCGGCACGTGGAAATGGGCAAAGATGGGCGGTCCGCCGCCGAGGACAGCGCCACCGAGCTGGCCCTGCCCATCTTCGTCGCCACGATCTGCATCTTGATCGTCTATCTGCCGATCGTGTTTTTCTCCGGCATCATCAAGTACCTCTTCGTGCCCCTCGCCATGACCGTCGCCTTCGCCATGCTGGCGGACTATGCCGTCTCGATGTCGGTGACGCCGGTGATCCTGGCCCGGCTCCACCATAGAGGCCACGGGAGCGGCTCAGGCGATGACGGCTCGGCATCGGAAGGCTGGTTCCGCGTCGTCCTGGCTCTCTACGAGCCGCTGCTGCGGGCGGCCGTCCGCTTCAAGACCGTGGTCGTCGTCTCGGCCCTGTTGGCCCTGCTCGGCACGGGAGCGTTGCTTTTCCCGCGCCTGCACACCGAGTTTTTCCCGAAAGTGGATGCCGGCAACTTCACGATGCTCGTGAGCGCGCCGGAAGGGTCGCGCATCGAGAAAACGACGGCCATCGTGGCCGACATCGAGCGATTGGTTCAGAACACGATCCCGAAAGAGGAGCTCGAAGAGGTGGTCTCCAACACCGGCCTGTACTTCGGCGACGCCGCGCGCTTCGCGCCGAATACCGGCAACCACACGGCTTTCGTGCTGGTAAATCTCGTCACCGGCCACCGCGGCAAGACCGACGACTATATTGCCGCGCTGCGCGCCAGAATCCGTGACGCGCTGCCCGGCGTGGAGGTGAGCTTTCAAACCGGCGGCATCATCAGCGACGTGCTGAACTTCGGCCTGCGGGCGCCGATCGACATCCAGGTGAAGGGGCCGCGGCTGGATCTCGTTCGCCCGGTCGCCGAGGAGATCCGTGAAAAGGTCGCGCGCGTGGCGAATACCACGGACGTGCGCATCAAGCAGGGCAAGAATTATCCCGAGCTGCACATGAACGTGGATCGCACCAAGGCGGCGTATTACGGCATCACGCAGGACCGCGTGATCGTCGACGTCATCACCGGCATCAGCTCCAACATCGCGCTGAGTCCCAATTATTGGCTGGATCCCAAGACGGCGAACGGCTATTTCCTGCTGGCTCAATTTCCGGAGCAGTCGCTGACGAATACGGAAGATCTGCTCAACATTCCCATCATCGGCGCCCGCACCCCCTTGGGCCCGACGGCGACGCTCACGACGGCCGGGTTGAGCGGCTCGAGCATCGCCTTGCAGAACACGCCGTTTGCCGGCCGCACGCTGGATCTCTCCAACGGATTCTACACGTCCGGCGAGGAGCGCCGCGGCCCTCCCGTCCTGCTCCGCGATGTGGCCAGCCTTCACATGAAAACGGGGCCGGACTCCGTCGATCATTATGACCTGTCCCGGCTGATCGACGTCCTCGTGACGCCGGTGGGCAACGACCTGGGCCGCGTGGCGCAGGAGATCGAACGCGTGCTGGCGACCGTGGCGCTGCCCAAAGACGTCACCGTGGACCTGAAGGGTGAAGTCGCCAACATGCGCGCCGCCTTCGGCAACTTCGCGCTCGCGCTCCCGCTCGCCGTGCTGTTGATCTATCTGGTGATGGTGGGCCTTTTCCGCTCGTTCGTGGATCCGTTGATCATTTTGGTCGCCGTACCGCTCGGTTGGATCGGCACGGTCGTCATGCTCCACGTCACGAATACCTCGGTCAACGTCGAATCGATGATCGGCACGTTGATGATGATGGGCATCGTCGTGTCCAACAGCATCTTGCTGGTGGATTTCGCCAATCGCATGGTGGACGCCGGCGCCAGCGCGGAACGGGCGGTGCTGGAAGCGGGCCGGCGCCGCATCCGTCCCATTCTGATGACCGCGCTGGCGACGATCCTGGGCCTGCTGCCGCTCGCGCTGGGATTCGGCGAGGGCAACGAGACCATGGTGCCGCTGGCCCGCGCGGTTGTCGGCGGGCTCGCCGTCTCCACGATGATGACGCTGCTCGTTGTGCCGGTCATGCACGCGCTGGTCTTGTCGCGCCGGGCGCGGGCGCGGGCGCCGGTGTCCGAGACGCCGGCTGCCACTTCGGAGGAGATCTAACAGGATGCTCCGTCACACCATCGCGATCCTGCTCCTCCTGCTGCCGGCCACCGCCGGCTGCCAGCGCGACGACCGCAAACCGGCCCCCGCGCCGTCCACTCCGGCCGCCGACTCGGACAATGGCGCACCACCGGCGGTCGACGCCTCACAACCGGTGGACGTCCAGGTGACCAAGCCGGTCCGCCGGACTCTGCGCTACACCGTGACGTTGCCGGCGAACGTCTCGCCGCTTTATCAGACCACGCTCTACGCCAAAGTTTCCGGGTACCTCAAGTGGATCGGTCCGGACAAGGGCGACGCCGTGAAAAAGGACCAGATCGTCGCGATCATCGACGCCCCGGAGATCGAAGAGCAGTATCAACAGGCGGTCGCCGATTACAAAATCAAGAAACTCACCTATGAACGGTTGGCCAACGTCTGGAAGGAATCGCCCGACGTGATCGCCAAACAGGACGTCGATGTGGCGGAAGCCGCCTATCAGGGCGCCAAGGATCTGATGCAACAGCGGGCGGTCATGCGCGACTACACGAAAGTCCGCGCCCCCTATGACGGCGTCGTGACCGCCCGCTTCGCGGATCCCGGCGCCCTCATCCAGGTGGCGACCTCGTCGGCCACGACCGCGATTCCCCTCTTCACGATCATGGATTTGAGCACCGTCCGGGTCTATACCAACGTTCCCCAGGACGATGCGCCCTGGATCACCCCCGGCAAGACGCCGGCCACGCTCCTGGTGAAGGAATTGCCGGACCGGTCCTATACCGGCGTGGTGACTCGCTCGACGCTGGCCTTGGATCCCACGACCCGCAGTCTCCTGGTCGAGATCGACATTCCGAATCCGGACCATGCGCTGCGGCCGGGGACCTATGCCGAAGTCGTGTTAACGCTCCGCGACATCCCCAACGCGCTGGTCCTTCCCCCGCAAGCCGTCGTCAGCGGACCGAAGGGCAAAGCGGTCTTCATCGTTGCCCAGGGCAAAGCCATGTCAGTCCCTGTGCAAACCGGCATCACCGACGGCACCTGGATCGAAATCGTGTCCGGCCTCACCGGGGATGAAGACGTGGTGGTGGTCGGCAAACGCCGGTTGATCGAAGGCATCCCGGTGCAGGCCGCACCGTTCCAATTGCCCGAGGCCAAACCGGCGCAACAGAAATTTGAACGGCGTTCCCCCGGTCTCCCGCCGGCGAAGGTCCCCACGCCATCCTCGTCATGAACATCGGAAGGAGCCACACCATGATCGTGCGCCTCATCGTGCTGCTGTCGCTCATCACCGCCTCAGGCACGGCGCCGTTTGCAGCCGCGCAGCCGGCCGGCACCAGCGATGGATCGACCAGAGGTCGCTTTCTCGGACTCCAGCAAGCGATCGAAACCGGCTTGCAGAACCACCCCATTATCCAGGAGGGAGCGGCCGGTTTGATGGCGTCCACCGCGCGCACCGAGCAAACGAAATCGCTGTACTATCCTCAAGTCTATGCCAACGCCGATGGTGCGGCCGGCGCGGCTCGGATCAACCCGCGATTCGTAACCCCTGCCGGCGCCATGCTGCAGCCCAATCTCAGCTCCTACACGGCCGGCCTCTTGGCCAGCCAGCGGATCTACGACTTCGGCTATACCCGAAACTTGGTGGAGTCGTTCCAGTACGGCGAGCGCGCGCAGGAACAGGACGTCAATGCGCGCCGTGCCGTCGTCGTCTTGAATGTGCAACGCAGTTATTTGAACAGTCTCAAGCGCCAACGGCTGGTCCGGATCGCAGAGGAAACGGTGCGTGAACGCGGCATCATCACCAATCAAATCGAGATCCTGTACCGGCAGCAGCTCAAATCGAAACTCGATCTGGATCTCGTCCGTGTCGAGCTCGTGAATGCCGAGTCGCTGCTGGTGCGCACCCGGAACGATCTCAAGGCCAGCTTCGCTGACTTGAACCGCGCCATGGGCATCGCTGGGCCTGAAGACTACACGTTGGAGGACGTGACGATCGACGTGAAAGCCCAACGCGCGTTGGGCGACTTGATCGCGGACAGTCTCGCCCATCCGGAACTGAAGCGGGCCAAGGAGCAGACCGCCGCGGCCGAGGCGAAGAAGCGGGCGATGAAGAGCCAATATCTGCCGACGGTGTCGGCCATTGCCAGCGGCGGGTACTACGATACGTTCGATCCGACGCGGAATGTCTCGACGGGCGGCTGGTGGGCGGCCGGCGGCCTCGTCTCCATGCCGCTCTTCACCGGGGGCCTGATCGAGAACCAGGTGAAGGAGGCCAGCGCGCAGGAGGCCGCGGCCAGCGCGCAGAGCCTGAACATCGAACAGGCTCTGACGCAACAGGTGACCAACGCCTACCTCGACACCGTCACCTTCGCCCAGCAGATCAAGTTGGCCGAAGAGCAAGTGAAGACCGCGCAAGAAGCCTTGAGCCTCGCGAAGCAGCGCTACAAGCTGGGGCTGGGGTCCATCGTGGAAGTGACGCAGTCCGAAGTCGCCGTGACGCTGGCGCAGACCAAGCTGGCGGAGGCGCAATACGACTACAAGATCGCCGAGGTGACCCTCGCGTATGCGGCGGGGGGCAGCGCGCAGTTGCAGATCGACCCCACGGTGAGGTAACGAACTGCCGCATCCAAGGCACCCCCTCATCAGATCGGTAGATCGACAGATTCCATGATCCCGCGATGAGGCGGACTCACGTGATCGGCTGGGCCAACGGCGTGGGATCAGGAGACTTGATTTTCGTCAGGTCCAAGACCAGCTCGTCCGTGCTGTTCGCAAACAGGCTGTCTAACCAGCTGCTCTTGACTTGGATGACGGCGTCCGGCTGCTCGAAGAACAGGTCGAACCCTTTCGCCGCGGTGGGCCGCATCGGATACCGGCGATCGTAAATCATGCCGTACGTCGGGATGCCGTAGACGATCTGCCAGTTGCCCAGCAACAGGTGCAGTCGGGAATCCTGGACGTACAGCCCGCCGGAGGTAATCACGCGCTTGGCGGACGTCTGGGGGAGGCTCAAATAAAACGTGACGCGCTCATTGTACTTGGCCTGCACCAAGGCCTCGGAAATCTGCGTCGCCAGCAACGCCACCTCTTCGTCGCTGAACGCGGGCACCAGCGGCGCCTCTCCCTGGATCCAGCGCTGCGGCGCGATCCGATGTTCCTGGATTTTCAATCCCGAGAGGATGGCGCGCAGCTTCTCCGCCGGGATGACGGCCGGATGGGCATGGTGGCTGGGCGGCCATTCCGGCAACACGCCGGCGTCTTCTTCCAACCGCACGTAGTTGACGGGATCTTCATAGATGATCCTCGCCGGCACCTGCGGAATAGCGCAGGCGGACAGAAGCAACGCTGAGGTCAAGGCTAAGGTTAAGACCCGGCAAACTGCTCTCAGAGGCATTCCCAACTCAACCTCAACCTGAACCTCAGCCTTCTGACACCGTCACCGTCATCTCGACGCGTTCCAGGGGATTGTCACGGCCGTCGCGCTTCATGTTCACGATCTTGTCGGCCACTTCCATCCCGCTGACCACCTCGCCGAAGACCGTGTATTGCCAATCGAGAAAATGCGCATCCGCGACACAGATGAAGAATTGGGACCCCGCGCTGTCCGGGTCGTTCGCCCGCGCCATCGAGACAATCCCGCGCTTGTGCGGCTTGCTGTTGAACTCGGCCTTGAGGCGGTATCCGGGTCCGCCCATGCCGTGGGAGGCTCGGTCGGGGCTCTTGCTGTTCGGGTCGCCGCCCTGGATCATGAACCCCGGAATGACGCGATGGAAGGTCGTGCCGTCGTAAAAACCTTCCTTGGACAACTTCACGAAGTTGCTCACGTGCCCCGGCGCCACATCGGGAAAAAACCGCAGTACGATGTCTCCCAACGGCTGGCCCTTGCTGGTCACCGAAATGGTCGCTCTCGTCTTCTCGCTCACACCCGACATACGTCTATCCTTTCTCGTTACCGAAACAGGAACGGCGGCGGAGCCACCCCCGCCTCCAATCCCTGGTTGACCGCCACCCAGGTCTGTCCGTCATCGCTGCGAAACACGCCGGAACTGGTGCCCGCGTAGAGGCCGCCGTCGCTCGAGCCGATCAACACTTGGATCGACAGATTCGTCAGCCCCTTGTTCACCGGCGTCCATTGCCGGCCTTTGTCCACGGTCTTGAAGATCCCGTGTCCGGTGGCCACCACGACGCCGTGATCGCTCAGCACGATGCCGCGGATCGAATCATTGGGCAAGGCCCGGCTGATCGGCCGCCACGTCGTGCCGCCGTCGTTGCTGCGGAAGACGCCGCCGTCGAACGTGCCGGCGAAGATGCTTTGGTCGCGATCGATCACGAGGACGCGGATGAAGTTTTCGATCATCCCCTCATGATCTTTGAGCCCGTGATGCATGCGTACCCAGCCGGACGCATGCTGCTTGAACCGGAGGATGCCCTTGCCTGACGTGCCCGCGAACAGCGTGCCGTCGGCCGAGCGCGCCAACGCGTGGACCAGAATGTCGTCCAGCCCGGTCGTGACCACCGACCAGCGGTCGCCGGGTTCGTTCAGCCGATAGACGCCGTCTCCCGTGCCCGCGTAGAGTTCTTCTCCCGACACGAGCAGCGCCTTGATCTCGAACCGTTTCAATCCCGCGTTCACCGGCTGCCAGGTCTTGCCCTCGTCCCGCGAGCGGAACACGCCCCCGCGAAACGTGCCGGCGTAGACCGCGCCGTCCTTCGCCGTCGCCAGGCTCAAGATGAACGGATCGGTGACGCCGGTCCCCGCCGGCGTCCAGGTGGCGCCCCGGTCGCTGCTGCGGAAGATGCCGTGGCCGAAGGAGCCGGCATAGAGCGTATCCTTGCCGGCCATCGCAAGCGCCTGCACGCTGGCCGCCGATTGGTCCATGGGGCCCTGGGGGACTGTTCCATGCTTGGGCACGCCGGCGGGCGGACCTTCCGCGCCGGCCGCCGGCACGACCAGTGTGAATACCCCCGCGCACAGCGCCCATCGGATGCCATGCATGATCGTACTCCTTTGGTTCACCGGATCCTCGTGCCGGCCGTTCCCATCGGGAGGTCCGGGTCCAGCGGGAGATCCACGCCACCGTTCCCACTCCGTCCGAACAGGCGCGCGCCGAGGATTCCGATTTCGTACAACACCATCATGGGCACGGCCATCAGCAACATCGTGAACAGCGTCGCATCCGGCGTCACGATGGCCGACACCACCAAACATAACAAAATGGCATGTTTTCGATACTGCGCAAACGTGCGCGCCGGCACCGCCCCGGCCATCGCGAGCAGCGTCATGGCCAGCGGCATCTCGAAGGCGCAGCCGAAGATCAGCAGGAACTTGACGTTAAAGTCGATGTACGTGCCCACGCCCAATTGCGGCGTAATGTCGCGGTCCAAGCCGAAACTGATGAAGAAATCGATGACGAGCGGCAGAATCACGAGGTTGCAGAAGACCAGGCCGAGGGCGAAGAGCCCCCCGGCCAGGAGAAACAACGGGATCGCCCACCGCTGCTCTTGGGGCAGCAAGGCCGGCTCGATGAATTTCCAGCATTGGTAAAAAATGACCGGCAGACTGAGCACCACCGCCGCGAGGAACGAGACTTTGATGGACGCGAACAGGGCTTCCGTCGGGCCGTAGAACACGAGTTGGTTGGGGAATGGCCGGTTCAACCAGGCGATCATCTCCGCGGACACGGTGAAGGCCAAGACCAGCGCCCCCATCAGCGTCGCGCCGATGATGAGCAACCGCCGCTTGACGGTGCGAATATGGACGGCAAGCGGGTTGAGGATCTGGGCCATGACAACGGACTCGGTCGCCGGGCTGGCCGGCGACCGGAGGGGCTCCCTTAATGGGCGGCGTGCTCCATCTCGTGTTCGCGATAGCCGCGGATGAGCTCGGCCAGCCGGTCTTTCTTCGCGAGTTTTTCCTTTTGCAACCGCTTCTTGACGACTTCTTCCGCCGGGGTCAACACGTGGCGCTTCTGCAATTCGTTCAGCTCAGCATCCAGGCGATGGTGGGACTCTTCCAGTTCACGGAATTCATGGCTGGATTGGCGAAGCCGCTCCGCAATCATTTCTTCCGTCAGCATTGCTGCACCTCCTGTGTGTAGGTTAGTGAGCTGGGACTGATCCCCCTCCGATGTGTGAGACAGGGGCCTGCGGCGCCGGCGCCTGAGAGACGAGCGGGTCCATCGTCATGAGCACGGCGTCTTCCACGGGATGGGCGTAGTACTTCGGACGGGTGCTGACCGGGACGAACCCGAACTGCCGATACAGCGCTTGCGCGGCTTGATTGGAGGCCCGCACTTCCAAGACCGCGCGGGTCGCGGCCTCGGCTTGACCCATCCGGAGCGCCTCGCTGACCAGGGTTCGCGCAATGCCTTGTCGGCGCATGGACTCGCTGACCGCCAGATTCATCAACCGCAGTTCTTCGAACACGATCCAAAAACAATGATACGCGACGAGACGGCCGGCCGGATCCCGCGCCACCAGAAACCGGGCGAAGGGATTGCCGGTCAACTCGGCCTCCATCATTTTGCGCGTCCAAGGGGCCGAGAAGCAAGCCTTCTCAAGGCGCGCCAACTCGTCCACCATGTCCGGGGTCGCGGGCACGATGGTCACTGAATTAGCCACGTGTGGTCCCCGCCCGGCCGGCCTTCCGGCGGCCCCTGGCGAGCCGCTCGGCCGCTTTTCTCGCTGCCCGCTCTTGCCGGCGGACCACCGGGGACTGCCCGCCGGACTGCTCGTACGTGAGCTCCGCTTCCGCCCGCTGCACATAGCAGGGCGCCACGTGCAGACCCGCGACCTCGCCGCGGCGGAGTTGCTCGAGACCGATCCGTCCGACACTGACAGCGGACGGCCTCGCGACCGACGGCGGCGCAACCATGACGCTGACCGCCGGAGGCAGAGCGCGACGAATGTCCGATTCCATCGCCGTCCACCCGTCTCCGAACACAAGGCTCTGCGGCGGAAGGCTGCTCGCCAAGGCGGCTGGACTTCCGACGCGTTCGCTCAGCATCCGTTCAAGCCGCCCATCTACCCAGGCAAACAGAGCCCAGTAGAGTTCCCCTTTGCGGCTCGTCAGGATGGGGCAGACCGGCAGCACCGAAGGCGCTACGTTGAACGCCAGAGCCTCCAACGTAGGCACGAGCGCCAATGGCAGATCCGTGCCCGCCCGTAACCCGAGACAGGTGGCGAGCCCCACCCGGATGCCGGTAAAGGACCCCGGACCGATGGAACAGGCGATACCGTCCAGGTCGGCCAACGTGAGTCCCGTCCCGCGCAGCAAATCGTCGATGGCGGGCAGCAGCGCCCTGGCCTGTGTGCCGGCGGCCTTGTGATCCTGCCGGGCCAGAACCTTTTCATCGTTGAGCACCGCCACACTTTGCCACGCGGTCGCCGTTTCGACAGCCAGGAGCTTCATGGGTGGACCTATGAGATTTGCCCCAATTCATCCGCCTTCAAGACCTGATTGGGAATGATCTCGTGAAAGGTCACCTGGACGCTCCCCTGGCCGCGACCATCCTCCAACGAAATCTTGAACGGGCGCAGCAGACGTGACTCGCGGCCGGACTTTGCAGCCACCGGCTCGGGCGCCGGGTCATCGACGGGCCGAAAATCGTCATACTGCATCGTCACCTCGACATCGCCGTTCGGCCCGAGCCGGTCCTCTTGCACGACCAACAGGGTCCGCCGATCGAACCACAAGCGGCGCACCGGGCTTCGTCCCTTCGCGCCGTTCTGCCCGGCATCGAACACGTCGAGCCGATACCGATCGCCCTCTTCCGCCAACGTCACCGTCTGGCCTTTGCCGATCGCGCCGTTCCCGATGAGACCGCTCATCGCCCAGACACTCAGTTGAAAGGGCCGCGCCAGCTTGCCCATCTCGCTCATGTCGGATTGGCGTCCGGACCAGACGCGCCCCATGGTCGGGAGCCTCAGCTTGTAGAGATCATCCGCTTGCACATACTCGAACAACTCACCGCCGACCGGGGTGAACCCTCTCAGCCGCATGGCATTGGGACGCCGGTAGTACACGGCCCCTTCCACACGCGAGGCGATCGGAAGAAGGCCACCCCGCACTTTGGCGCTGAACAGGCCTTTGATGGACTGAATGGCCGACTCCCGCTGGCGCAGCAGCGCCGTCAATTCCTCGGCCGTCGCCTGCTTGAGCGGCGGTCCCTCCTCCTTGGGTACAACCAACGCGCAGGCCGCTAGAGCGAAGTAAAAAGGTAAAAGGAAAAAGGCAGAAGTTCGAACCGTGGTCCAACTACCTTTTGCTTTTACCGTTTTCATTCCACCATCCCATCAACAGGAAGCAGGGGTGGATAAGTCTCTACTGCGCGCATGCAACGAGGGGCTTCCGAGCCCGCGCGTTGCGCGAGCAAAGAGACTTGTCCACCCCTCGCTTCCTTACGCCAACACCACATCCAACGCCTCTCCCACTTCGTGGATTCCGATCAGCTCGATGCCGTCCATCGCTTCCAGCTTGGCGACATTCCGCTCCGGCAGGAGGCACCGTTTGAACCCCATCTTGGCCGCTTCGCGAATGCGCGACTCGGCCTGGCTGACGGCCCGCACTTCGCCGCCCAATCCCACTTCCCCCAGCACCAGCAGCCCCGGTTCCACCGGCAGTTCGCGAAGGCTCGACGTGACGGCCGCGACGATGCCCAAATCGATCGCCGGCTCATCGATGTGCATCCCGCCGACGACGTTCACATACACATCCTGGCCGGACACGTGCATCCCCAGCCGCTTCTCCATCACGGCGAGCAGCAGCGACAGGCGATTCACTTCCACGCCGTTGGCCATCCGCTTCGGCATCGCATAGCTCGTCGAGGAGACCAGCGCCTGGAGCTCCACGAGAATCGGCCGGGTCCCTTCGAGGCTGGACACCACGACCGATCCCGGCGTCCGTTGCGGCCGCTCGGCCAGGAACAACTCGGAGGGATTACTCACCTCTTCGAGCCCGCTGTCCTTCATCTCGAACACGCCGATCTCGTTCGTGGAACCAAACCGATTCTTCACCGCGCGGAGAATCCGGTAGCTGTGCCCCTTGTCGCCTTCGAAATAGAGCACGGTGTCCACGATGTGCTCCAGGAGCCGCGGCCCCGCGATCGCCCCCTCTTTGGTCACGTGCCCGATGATGAACACCGGCACACCGGAACGCTTGGCGAACCACATGAGCTGGCCGGCCACCTCCTGCACCTGGCTGATGCTGCCGGGCGCCGAGGTCACCTGCTCCGTATAGACCGTCTGAATCGAATCGACGACCACGGCCGCCGGCTGGATCTCATGGATCGCTTTGAGAATCTGCTCCAGCGAGGTCTCGGCCAGAATCAGCAGGTGGGGCTGTTCGATGCCCAGCCGCTGCCCGCGCATCTTGATTTGCCTCGGCGATTCCTCGCCGGAGACATACAACACCGGAGCATCCTTGGTAGCGAGACGCGGCAAGGCCTGGAGCAACAGCGTGGTCTTGCCGATCCCGGGATCGCCGCCGATCAGGATCACCGCCCCCGGGATCACGCCGCCGCCCAGCACGCGGTCGAACTCGCCGATCCGCGTCAGCCGCCGATCTTCCCCCACGACTTCGATGTCCGCGATCGGGGTCGCCTGCGCCTGCCTGGCCGCGATCCCGACCGGCCGGCCCTTGCCCGTCGCCGCCTGCCGCTCCTCCTTCATGGTATTCCAGCCGCCGCAATCCGGGCAGCGCCCGAGCCACCGCGGCGCCTGATGCCCGCAGGCCTGGCAGGAAAAGATGGTTTTGGATTTCATGGAAGGCCTCAACGAACGGCGCGCTTATCTTAATGGATGCCCGAAAGGAATGAAAGGACTGTGAGGGGGATCGTTAACGCAGAGACGTCCTGGCGTGAGATCCTCTGTGGGAAAAGGCGGCACGGCGATGAGTCGTCCGGAAAGCTGAACGATCGGGCACCATAGTGGAAAGCCGCGTGGAAAAGAAAGAACGGCCGAGAAGAACTCAGCCCTACTGTGACAGGAAGGACTCCGACAAGGCCGTCCACTCATCCGATAAACCCACCGACTCGGCCATGCGCGCCATTCGTTGCAGCTCATCGCGTTGTGGTTGTCTGGCGTTCAGAATTTGTTGAGCATCCAACCTGTCTTGAGGACCGCCGGCATAGAGTTTCAGGAGAATCAGGACCTGCCAGCAGACGACGGGGACGCTTCGTCCCATCACCGGCAACGACTCAACGTGTCGAAAGATCAGTTGTGCGAGCGCCGAGGGAAACAACACCAATTGAAGGGGAACGGTTGCACCGCTTGGCGCAATGGAGAGATGGATCACACCTTGTAGGGGATCGTCCGAGTCTCCGGCATCGTATCGTCCTCCCAAGAAAGCAGCGGCAGCGCGTGGGTCCGTGGACCCTACGGCAACCGCGAAGTCAAGGTCTTGAGTCGCACGCGGCACGCCCCACGCTGAGACCGCCAATCCTCCGATCAACGCGAAATCCCGGAGGTACCCTTGGCTCTTGGCCGCCTCCAACTGCGCGAGGCTCTGAATTAACGCTTCTTGGAACACGCTCGATTCAACGCGGCGGCGACATCGGAGAGTTCGAGAGCCAGCAGCAGCCGTTGCTCAGGGGTGAGTTGCCGCGCTTCATCAATCTTCTTCTGTTCCAATTTCCGGCCCAGCTTACTGGGTCGGCGTGCACGATTGGAATGAGGACGGGAAGAGGACGGTGAAGAGGATGGTTTCATGGAGACATTTTACATGTACGTTAAGGAGCCGTCACTACAACTTCTTCCTGACCTCTTTCCAATCCTTCGCGACCTTGGCTTTGCGCGGCGCGTCGCCTTTCTTCGGCTCGGGGACGACCACCGCTTCAAGGCGCCGTTGCAAAAAGGCTTCGGCAAATCCTGTTGTTCGCCCGATGCCCGTCTTGATCGTCGTCCATCCCGCAGCGTGGAGCTCATCGAGCTTCGTGCCCAATGCCTGCTCGCCGGGCGGCAGCACCAGGACATACCCGGCGGGAAACTTATGGGCGCTGAGCCACTGCCTGGTGCCCTCGCTGAGGTGGAAGGCATTCCCCCCCGCCGTGGACGGGACGACATACAGCACTCGGTAATAGAACTGCGTCAGCTTGGCCAGTTCTTCGGCCGCGTCCGGCATGGGGGTTCGTTCATTCCCGATGGCGAGCCCCACTCCGGGCAGCGGCGCCGGCACGGAGGGCTCTTCCATCAGCGACGCCACTTCGACGGCGACGATCGGACTGCGCCGCTCCCACACCGCCAGATGCGCCGCCCCTTCGGCGGGAGCCACGCGCGGACTCTGTCCCACGCGGACGCGGATCGGATGGACCCCTTGCGCTTTGGGGGTATAGCGCAGTCGCGCCGTACCGTCTCCGCCCGTCATGCCGGTGGCGACGACCTCATCGTTGATCACCAATTCCACCGGCTCTCCCCCCAAACCGAGGGGGGCGAACAGCCCTCTGCCGAGCAGGCGGGCTTCCACCGTGGCCGGCTGATTCGGGGCGGCGAGGCAATCTTTGACCAGGACAAGGGCGGCGGATTTTTCGGCAGCCCGCGCGCCTGCGGGAGACGCGAGGAGCAGACTGGGGAGGAACACGACGAACGCGGCATGGCGCACCCAGAAGAACGAAAGCGGCATCGCCATACGCATCTGCAAAGCGGAGTTCGGCGCGGCTAGGCCCTCAGCGCATCCAAGACTTCGTCGACGTGCCCATCGACCTTGACCTTACGGAAGATGCGCTTCACCGTGCCGTCCGGATTGAGGACAAAGGTGCTGCGCTCGATGCCCCAGTATTTTTTCCCATACATGTTCTTTTCTTTATACACGCCATAGGCTTTGGCGACGGTCTTGTCCTCATCGCTCAAAAGCGGAAACGGTAGGCCGTGCTTCTTGATGAACTTCTGGTGGGACGTTTGGCCGTCCAGACTGACCCCCAGCACGACGGCTCCTGTTTTCTTGATCGACGAGACGGCATCACGGAAGTCGCAGGCTTCCTTGGTACAACCCGGCGTATCGTCCTTGGGGTAGAAATAGAGGACGACCTGTCTGCCTTTCAGATCTTTGAGGCTCACCTTCTTCCCGTCTTGATCGGGAATGCCCAGCTCCGGTGCCTTGTCGCCGATCGCCAATTCCTTGGGCATTTCTCCGTCCTTTCTCGGTCCTTACCGCGGTCCGCTGCCGATCGCCGGCCGTGTCGTCGCGTAGGGGTGTTCTTTGTACGCTTTGTTCCCGCTCGGATTGCCGAAGGGCGCCAATGCCGGCGAGTCCCAAATCACCTTGTCGCCCGGCGCCAGATTGGCCGCCTCCAGAAAGTGTTGCCGCGCCGCCTCGGCATCACCCAGCGCGTTGAGCGCCAACGCGTAATTGTAGTGCGCCTGCCCCGACTGCGGGGCGACCGCCATGGCCTGGGCGAACAACCCCTTCGCTTCCTCGAATTGCTTGGCCTGATACGCTTGCGTCCCTTGCTCCGTCAGCGTGATGGCTTGGGGCTTCACGCCTCCATCCATCAGTGCCAACGGCACGAGCGGCTTCGCCTTGGGTTTCGATGAACAGGCTCCCAGTCCGGCCGTCACGAGCGCACACATCAGAATGAGTATGAGGCTTCTCATGAGTCGGTGTTCCTCCACCTGCATTTACGGTTTCGCCTGTTTGCGCAACTCTTCTTCAAATGTCTTGCGATACAGCACCTCCCACTCGGCGCTGCCCTCGACGATGCCGCGTGAGTAGGAGGCCAGTTTCGCTCTTACTTTTCGATCGATCGCTTCTTCCTGGGCCAGTTCGGCGGCCAACACGCGCTTGATCTCTTTCAGCACCTTGCCGTCGTCCCCCTTCACGGTGACGGCGGGGTGTTTCTTGACCGCCTGCAGAATCACATGGGACAGATGGCTGGTCTTGTCTTCGCTCAGCATGCGTCGCTCGTATCTTGTCTCTCGTATCTCGTTGTTCGCACGCGCTTCACGAGATACGCATCACGCATTCCATTTCTACAGAATGAGGCCCCGCTCGCGCACCAGCTTCTGTTTGATCATGGTGAACATCTTCTGATAATCCACGTGTCCCTGCTCGATCTGTTTGTCGTAGGCCTTGAGCAGCTGACGGACTTCCGCGTTGAGGCGGTCTTCGACGGATAGTTCCTCCGTGATGGCATGGTCGAGCGCTTCCACGAAGGTCTTCCGATCCCCCGCCACTTCGACGTATCCTTCCTGCTGAAGACGCGCCGCCACGCTGTCCGCGATGTGCCGCACGCGCTCTTTCGAAAGGCGCATGGCGCTAGACCTTCTCGATCACAATCGCCGGCGCGTCCATCACCTGCCGCAGCTGGGTGGCATCGCCGACGATGCGGCCGATCACATTCACCCGATCGGCCGGCACGGGGTCCGGCCCCATGCTCATGGGCGTGCGGCCGAAAAAAATGGCCAGGACCTGGCCGGCGCCCCAGTAGGCGATGTCGCCGATCTTGACCTGCGTCGTCGCGGTTTCCCGATAGTCCTTGACGCCGGGACATTTGAAATAGAATTCTTCGCCCCAGGTATTGAGCGCGGCGTGGAGCGGCAGGCCCGCATAGACCTCCGCGGCTGTCTTGGTCGGCTTCAGCTCCGCCTCGAGTTTCACGCCCCCGACGATGATCCGAATCCGCTTCGCCGGCTCAGTCATATCCGCTCGATACCGCTCTCCGACAGAGTCTTCGCGGACTGTAACCGGTCGTTCGGGTGAAATCAAGGCACCGCCCGCTGTCCGCGTGCACCTGCGGGCGGATCATATCTGGCGGACGGTCTCCCGGTCCTGTACAATCGGCCCTCCATGTTGACGTCGACTTTCGTGTTCCTTCAGGGTGTGGGGCCCGCCACCGAACGACGGCTCTGGCAGCAAGGACTCCTGCATTGGCAGCACTTCCTGAATGAATCCAAAATCGCCGGGCTGTCCGCCGAGCGGAAATCCTGGTATGACGGCGAGCTCGCGCAGGCGCAAGCGCACTTGGACGCGGGGCGACTGGGCTTCTTTGCCGCGCGGCTCCAGAGCCGAGACCATTGGCGTTTCTACGACCTCTGCCGGCCCCGCATCGTGTATCTGGACATCGAGACGACCGGAGCCGCCGCAGCGTACGGGCAGGTCACAGTCGTCGGACTGCATCGAGCCGGGCGCACGGTGACGCTGGTGCAGGGGCAAGGCCTGACAACGGACCGCCTGCAGGAAGAATTCGACCAGGGCGACCTGCTGGTGACATTTTGCGGTGCGAGCTTCGATGTTCCGTATCTCCGCTCGCGTTTTCCCCATCTCCGCCTCGACCTTCCCCATTTTGATCTGTGTGTGGCCGCCCGCCGCTTGGGACTGCGCGGAGGATTGAAGCAGATTGAACGCGACCTGGGCATCGCACGCGATCCCGCGCTGCAGGGCCTCGATGGATGGGACGCGGTCCGCCTCTGGACGCGCTGGAATGCTTCGGGCGACCAGGCCGCCCTCGATCTCCTGCTCGCCTACAACCGGGCCGACACGGTCAATCTCGTCCCGCTGGCCGAACGGCTCCATGCGGATCTGATGGCCCATTTCGGCCCCGCAGCGATCGGCCACTCCGTCCTGTGTTGCGCCGGTGCGCATGAGCCGGCACCGCGATGAGCGCCTGGGTGGGCATCGGACGCAGCGATGTCGGTAGGGTCCGGCGTGCCAATCAGGATGCCCTGCTGTGCCTCGACCACCTGGGACTCTGGGCCGTGGCCGACGGCATGGGCGGCCACGTGGGCGGCGACATCGCCGCGCAGACCGCCATCGCGGCCATCAAAGCGCGGGCGGAAGTCTTCGCAGGACCGGTCCATCAGGGACACAACCGGCCGGAAGATTTTTTGGACGATCTCGTCGCACAGGCCCAAGACGCGATTCTCGGTCGCGCCAGACTGGAACCCAAACTCAAGGGCATGGGCACCACGCTCGTGATGCTCTTGATTGTGGCCGATCCTCAGCCCATCGCGCACCTCGCGCATGTGGGCGACAGCCGGGCCTATCGGTTCCGCGCCGGCGCGCTGACGCCGCTGACCCGCGACCACACGCTGATCGAACGATATCTGAGCCGCGGGATTTTGACCAAGGCGCTGGCCAAGACGCATCCGGAACGCCACGTGCTTACGCGCGCGCTCGGCATGCCGCCGCCGGTCAAGGCGGATATCTCGTCATATCCCCTGGAACACCCCGACTTGCTCGTGCTCTGCACCGACGGGCTCACCAAAATGCTGGACGATCACGACATCGAAGCGATCTGCGCCAAGGCCAACGGCGACCCCATCCGCGCCTGCGATCGCCTGATCGCGGAAGCGCTGGCCCGAGGCGGCGAGGACAACGTGACCGCGGTCGTCATCGCGCACCCCTAAGACGAGCTGCCTCGCCGTGTAATCCCACAATGATAATGTCCGCTTTCCCCACAGTAGAAATGTCCTTTATAGACTGCCGGCTCTCACCAGGAGGGCGGGATGGTCAGAGAGGACAGAGTCGTGATGAGTGGGAGCGAACTGCGGCGGGTCCATGTGATCCGCCAGGTCATTGAACAACAGCGCACGCAACGGAAAGCGGGCGAGGCCTTAGGGGTCACAGTGCGCCACATCCGGCGCCTCCGCGACCGGCTGCAGGCCGAAGGCAACGGGGGATTGGCGCATCGGAGTCGCGGCAAGCCTTCCAATCGGCGAACCCCCGCCTCAGTCAAACGCCAGGTTCTACAGCTCTATGCGCGCCACTATGGCGATTTTGGGCCGACCTTGGCGGTGGAGCAACTCGCGAACCGCCATGGGCTCCGGCTCAGCGATGAGACCCTGCGGCGCTGGCTGCGGGCCGCGGGGATTGCGCATTTCACACGTCGCGCGCGTCCACACCGCACGTGGCGGGCGCGTCGCGCCCATCGCGGTGAGCTGGTGCAACTGGACGGCTCGCATCATGATTGGTTCGAGGGCCGCGGCCCGCGATGCGTCCTAATGGCGTATATCGATGATGCCAGTAGCCGGGTGTTTGGCCGGTTCTATGAGTATGAAGGAACGATGCCGGCTCTCGACAGCTTTCAGCGGTACGTCAAGCAGTACGGAATCCCGCTCGCCGTCTATGCGGATAAACATACGACCTATCGCTCGCCCGCCGAGCCGACCGTCGAGGAGCAACTGACCGGCATGGCCCCCACGAGTCAGTTTGGGCGGGCGGTGCGGGAGTTGGGCGTCGAATTGATTGCCGCCCACTCGCCGCAGGCCAAGGGCCGCATCGAACGGCTGTTTCACACGCTGCAAGATCGGTTGGTCAAGGAGATGCGCCTGGCGGGCATTGCGACCCTGACGGAGGCGAATCGGTTCTTGCCGCCCTGGCTGGCGCGATACAATCGCCGATTTGCCGTTCACCCGGCGCACATGACCGATCTGCATCGCCCCCTGCCAGCCGGCACGGATGTGCGGGCGGTGCTCGCCTTGAAGACCCGGCGGGTGCTCCGGCGAGATGGGACCGTGGCCCACGGCGGCCAGCTCTACCAAATCCAGGACCGCCTGCAGGCATCGCATGTCTTGGTCGAAGAGCGAGTGGATGGGACGCTGCGCATCCTCCATCAGGACCGCCCATTGACCTATCAACCTATCCTTCATCGGCCCCGCCCGGTCGTCGCGCCGAGGCCGGCCCGACGACCACGCCCCTTGGTCCAGCCGCCGGCCACTCATCCCTGGAATCGATTCGGCACGTTCGCCCGCCCGCGGCCTCGCGAGGCGACCCGATGAACCGGACATTTCTATTGTGGCAGGAAGCGGACATTTCTAAATTGGGATGACAACGAGCTGCCTCGCCGTTGACAACACTCATGAGGCCGTGTAGCCTGCTTTTCAGTTTTCCCACACCTGGATTTTTCCACAACTGGCATGGCAGGGAGCGGACTTCATGGTGAGACGGGTCGGTATTGCGCTGGGAAGCATGGTGCTGTGGGCGGCCGGCGGGTTCGCCGCCGAGGGTCCGGCTCGCGACGCATCCGATCCCGAGGCGGCGATTCGCCTGCTCGTCCGCGCCAACGCCGAAAAGGATCTGGCGACCTTGTCGCGCTTCATGGCCCACGATGCCGATATCGTGAGCTATACGATCGGCGGGCGGAAATATGTGGGCTGGCCGGACTTCGAGCGGGACATGCGCGAGGAATTCGCCGCCGCGCAGAAGCTGGAGCTGCCCATCCGGGAACTCCGTGTGTGGACCAAAGGCGACGTAGCCTGGTTCACGATGGAACTGGATTATATTCGTTACGTCGGCGAGGGGGCCGCCCAACGGCGCATGGTGCTGCCGCTGCGGGAGAGCGGGGTGCTCGAACGTCGCGACGGCCAGTGGACCCTGCTCTCGTGGCATGAGTCCTTCCGCACCATGCAAACCAGTCCGCTGGCGCACCGGGCGCCGGGGGAAGCCGCCTCGCACCTCGTCAGCGCGTCAAACGGCGCCGCGACGCCGGACTTGAGCGGGGAATGGGAAATCCTGGAGGTCGAAGACGACAAACGCTACAAGGCGACGCTCGATAAGAACGGTAACGGTCCTTACACACAGCACGGCGGCCGCTTTACCACGACGAAATTCTCCGACCGTCTCTGGCAGGGCACCTGGCATCAACCGGGCAACGACCGCGAAGGCGGGTTTGAAGTCCTGCTGTCGGAGGATGGCACTCAAGCCAAAGGTGTCTGGTGGTACACGCGGGTGGGCACGCACACAAACATCCCGCCGCGAGAACATGGAGGCACCTATCTTTGGAAACGACTCACACCTCCGCCGGCATCGCCGTAATCCGATTACGTGTGTGACGTCCGCATCGTTCACCGATTCTTTAGGGAGGATCTATGTGGAGGACGCTCCTTGCTTGGGTCGCTGTCTCGCTCTTCGCCGCGCCGGTATTCGCCGACGGCGGCCATGATCACCATGCCGTGCCCACCCTCAAGAACCAAATCACCACGACGGTCACGATCGAAGAGGACAAAGTCACGCTGACCTTCGGCCCGATCGACTTGCCGTCCGCCCACGACGGCGAGTTGGCCGCCTCCATGCCCAAACACGTCTTTCAGCTTCCGAAGGACATGTACATGATCGGTTACAAGTCGGCGGTCTTTACCAAGGACGGGCGCCCCCTGCCGCGAAACTACCTCCACCACATTCTGATGCTGAACAACGACAAGCCCAGCGTGTCCTGTCCCGGAGAGCCGTTATTCTTCGGCGGCGCGGGCCTCGAAATGACCGAGGCGCGCTTTCCCGAAGGCTACGGCGTGAAGCTGGGCAAGGGCGAGCATCTCATGTCGGTCGTGGCGTTTTACCACAAGGCGCCGCCGACGAAGAACGTCATGGCGACCTTCACGATGTATATGGCGTCCAAGCCGGTCAAGGAAATGGACGTGTACCAGGTGGGAGTCAACATCGTCTGCTACAGCAAGTTCGGCCAGCGCGGCGCCGACCAGACGGACGAAGGCATCGAAATCAGGCCGGGCGTCCAGGTCCACACGGCGCCCTTGAAGTTCCTCATGGACGGCTGCGTCAAGTTTGCCTACCCACACGGGCACGACGAACTCTTGCTGATCGCCTTGGAGAACAAAACCCGGAAACAAACCCTCCTGCGCACCGTGCCCGACGTCGACTTGGACGGCACGTTCCGGGAGTTCCAACCCCATCAAGTCTACAAAGACGCGCGCGGGTTCTCCGTTTCCCGAGACGAGGACTATGAGATGGTGATGGTCCACCACCATCCCCTGCACAAACGGGAAGTCCAACACGGCATGGGCAACTACCTCCTTTATATGACACCGGGGGTCTGCTCCGCCTCCACCGCGGCCCTCGCCCCCTAGTGCGGGCTCTCCTGGCGGACAAGGACCGTCCGGCAGGAGAGCCCGATTCGCCTCTCGGTTGCTCGTCCAAATTTGTTCGTTCAAAACCGTCCGCAAGACCGCCCCCCTACCAAAGAAGCGCCTAGCAGCCTGGGTTTCCCCAGAGGCCTTATGGTATTCAAGACGCAACGCTGGCGCTGGCCCACGCCCTCTCCGACGATCCGACGAGGCGTCAGGAGATCGGAGCAGTCCTGGAGAGATCGCTTGCCGCCCCAGAGCCGCCACGGCGCACCTCGATACCGTGAGTGATCACATGCCGCAGCACGAGCCTGTGACGATTCTCCTCGTCAATGACATCGGCGAGGAAGTGAAACTCGTGACATTGAGTTTTCGGAGTTTCTTTCCGGGCTGCCGCGTCGACGCGGTGTATTCGCTTGACGAAGCGTTGCAATGGACCGCGCGCGCCGATTGGCACCTCCTCCTCATCGACGAG
This sequence comes from uncultured Nitrospira sp., assembly GCA_964642845.1. GTDB lineage: Bacteria > Nitrospirota > Nitrospiria > Nitrospirales > Nitrospiraceae > Nitrospira_D. Next base: position 68,345 of record CAZXRB010000004.1, on the reverse strand, counting down.
CGGTTGTTGGCTGAACGCCCCACGCCGGCGCTGCCTGAACTGAGGCGTCTGGCTCCCAGCGCGACCGTGGTTTTGCAGACGGACCGCAGCGATTCGGCCGCCGCGGCCAATGCGCTTCAAGCCGGCGCCGATTTCTTGCTCTACAAGAAATCGCCCGCCTTTCTCACCGAGCTGATGTTATACACCCGCGAAGCCATCGAGAAGCGGACGCTCCGTCTGGCACTGGAGCGTATGCAAGAGCGGCACACCCGTCTCGTCGAGATGCTGGCGGACGCCCTGTATGAGTTGGACGCCGAAGGCCGCTTCGTCCACCTCAGCCCTTCCATCACCCCGCTGCTGGGCTACACACCGGACGAGCTGAAGGGCATGTTGTACACCGCCATCATTCCGCCGGACCAGATCGATCAGGTTCGCCATCCTTTTCGCGAGCGGCGCACCGGCCCGCGCGCAGCGCGCCGGGTCCGGATTGAACTGATGCGCAAAGGGGCGGCAGCGGACTCCACCCAGGCGCGCGTCGCCGTCGAGTTGAGCGCCAAGGGTCTGTATGACCCGCACCGTCGCTTCCAGGGAACGCTGGGGCTCCTGCGGGACCTGTCGCAGCATCGGGAACAAGAAGCGCGAATTCAACAGTTGGAGCGGCGCCTCCGCGAGCAGGCTCACCTGGCCGACGTGGGGCGCCGCTTGTCCGAGTTGTCGACCCACCTGCAACAGCCGCTGGCCGCCGTCTTGTCGCAGTCGCAGCAACTGCTGGCCGCGCTCCGGGACGCCCGGCTGGAGCAGCAGGTCCACCGTCTTCTGGAACATGCAGCCGAAGCCGCCCGTCACGGGACGGCCCTGGCGCACACGGCCCTCCCTGTGCCCGGCCATTCTCCCACTCTCAACGATGTCTGGGACCGCGTGCTGGCCGATACGCAGCCGCCCCTGTGGCAAACACGACTGGAACGGGAATATGGCGCGCAGCTGCCGCCTTGCGGCGGTGATCTCGCTGCCCTCGAACGGCTGTTGAAACAGCTGCTGATCTTCACGCACACCTCGCTCTCCGCCGCAGGACGGTCCCATCGGGTGCGCCTCGCCACCGCGGCGCTCGATGCGGCCGGCACCCCGCTGGATCCTCACCCGACATTGTTTCCAAAAACTGCCGCGGCCGTGCAGATCCGCATCGACGAGACGGAACTGCCTTCGGAGCCCTGGCCGCCGCCTCACGAACCGGCCGATCTACACGCGCTGTATTCGGCGGTCCATCACCTCGGTGGACGTCTTGAGCTGGTGGCGCCCGCCGCTGGTCCGCTGTCGATCAGCGCATGGCTCCCCGCCGATCAACGTCCCCTGAAACATCTCGAACCAGCCCCAACGGCGCCTTCGGCACCGACAATCGTGGAGCCGCCGGCTCCGTCGCCGGCCGAGCCAGGACCAGCGGAAGTCCGTCCCCTGCAGGCCGAATCCACCGCAGCGCTTCCCGACCGCCGCCGGGCGCCCCGTCTCTCGGTCCATCTCCCGGCCCGCATCACGCTCGATGCGGTGACTCGGGACGGCCATGTCCTCACGCTGGGGCCCGGAGGCGCCGGGCTCCTGATCGAGGGCACGCTGCCTCCTCTCGAAGGACAACCCGCCTACGTCGTCTTCAAGACCGCCGCCGGGCTCTTGGAGATCCAGGCCCTGGCGCACCATCGGGGACCATCCCTGCGCGCGCCCTCCGAGCCGCCGGCCTCGATGCTGGCGTTGCAATTCACGTCGCTCACCGAAGTGGAACGCCAAGTCCTCGCCTCGCTGCTGGAGGAACTGCGCGAGCGGACCCTTCCCCTGACCGTCGAGGCGCTGCTCTCGCTCCCCGAAGAATCCCTCCAGCCTGTCCCGCCGGGACAAGAGGCCGACTTGCGTGGCCGGGATCATCGGGAGGCGCTCCGTGTGCGAGTGGCGCTGCCGGCGCGCATCGAGCGCCTGCCGGCCGATGTGTCCCCCTCGCGCCCGCTGGCCTTGATGATCAATGTGAGCCGCACCGGCGCCTGTCTCCAGATGAAGGAGGCTCCCGGTCCGGCCGGCCAACGCCTGGCCCTGCATTTTTCCGCCACGGAGTCGGCTGTCTTCCGACGGCCACACGAGCCCGAAGGCCCGGAAGCCGTCCTCACCGGCGAGGTGATATGGACCGCGCCGGACCATGGCGCCCCCTCTGAATTGCGCCCTGGCCCCACCGCTCCAGGGCAACGGATCGGGTTCCGCTTGGACCGGCTCACTGCCTTTGCCGAACGCGAAGTGAACCGCGTCGTCGCGCAACATGTCGGATCGATGATGGATCTCGAAGGGATTGCGGCGCGCAGCACCATTGTCAGCGCTCGCCGGGAATGCCGGAATGCGCGGCAGCAGATCATCGCCGTCACCGACGATCACGCCCGCCACCAGATCTCCCCCTCTACCCCCATCGTGGTCATCATTCCGGGATTCGGCAAAACGCAGACCGACTATCTGGCTCTCGCGTTTTTCCTGGCCGCCAACCGTCTCCGCGTGCTTCGGTACGATCATACGAACCATGTGGGGCAGAGCGAGGGCGACGTGCTCCAGACCACCCTGCGCAGCATGCAGGCCGACTGCGAACAGGTGGTGGCCTTTGCCCGCCATACCTGGCCGACGGCGCCGCTCACGGTCCTGGCCGAAGATATCGGCGCCCGCGTCGCGCTGAAGGCGCTCGCCCGCACGCGAGACGGAGCCAGTCTGTTGTGTCTCAACCCCATCCTCGATGTCGGGGTGGCGCTGGACCGGGCCTACCGCCGCGATGTCTTTGGCGACTACCAGCAGGGTCTTCGCCGGGGCGTGGCCAACCTTTGGGGGCTCAACGTCAACCTCGATCAGTTTTTGGGCGATGCGCTCGCCGGCGACTATGCGACCGCAGCGAGCTCGGCGGCCGATGTGGCCGCCCTGTCCGCCCCCTGGCGCATCCTGACGACGCCCCGTCCCGGCGATCATGCCGCCGGACAAGTCGAGACCGCGCTGCGCATATTCGGCACCCCCCCGGCGATCGAGTCGCTGACCGCAGAGGTTTCCCAGGAGTCGGCCGCGTTCGACGAACGCCAGGTCGGAGCCTGGCAAAGAATCGCCGAACGGGTCTGGAACGCCGCGTCCCCCGAGCGCCACCCTGAACCGCTGCGGGAAGTGCCTCTCCGGGAGATCGTCCGCCAACGGCAACTGGAGCGGGAGCGAGTACGGCTTCACCACCACGTGTCCCAGGCGACACGAGCGGCGCTCTGGATCGCGCACACGGCTCAACTCTCGCAACTCAGCAACCTGCACGACTACTGGCGGCTGCGCGAAGAACTGTACCGCCGGCTGTTACCCTTGGAGCCGGGCGCCTCGATTCTCGACGTGGGATGCGGGCACGGCGATCTGGCCCGCGTCATCGTCACGAATCAGGCCTATGCGGCCGCGCATCGCGGCGGACCGCCTGCCACGGGCATCCGGTACATCGGCCTGGCGCCATCTGACGACGCGGTGGCGGCGGCGGAGCAGTCCGCACGGACCTTCCAGCGCGAAATCGGCGGCCTGTTCGCGGCCGCCGGAACGTTGGAGCCCGCCGTCAGCCTCGAATGGCGGCGCTTTGCGTGGGACGAAGCGCTGCCCGGCGAACCGGGCTCTGTCTCGCGTGTCGTCTTTCACTTGACGCTGGCCTTCTGTCCCTCGCCGCTTCAAGCGATTCGCCGGGCGCTGCACATCCTCGCGCCCGACGGCCTGCTGGTCATGACCACGTTTCGCCCGCAGACCGACTTATCGGGCCTGTTTCGGCGGCATCTGCTGACGGGCGGACAGGAAGAATTCTCCGCGCCCGCTCAGATCGCCCTGCACTATCTGGGTCGCCTCCGCGAAGCGCTGCGCCACGGGCTGCTCCACAGCCACGAACGGACGGACCTGGCCCACCTCCTCGCCCACGCCGGAGCGGCGCCCGTAGATGTGCGGCCCGTGCTGGACGGACAACTGCTCATGGCCGTGGCCCGGAAGGGCAATTCCGCTGGCTGAAATAATTTGCCGCGTGTATACTCCCCGCTGGTGATCGACGCCTCTTCCCAATTGTGACTCCCACAGCGGCATCTGATTCTGGCTCTATGACGGACCCGGTCGCTCCACACAGCGCGGCGTCGCTCTCAGGCTCCGAGTCGCTCCAACGGCTGACGCAGTTCGCGCGGGATATGGGCCGCATCACCAACCTGCCGATGCTGGCGGAGCGGATTTTGACCACGCTCGCGGATGTGATCGGCGCGCAGGAAGGCTCCTTGTACCTCCTTGAACGAGAGCGCGAGCGGTTTCGCCGGCTGACGGCGCAGGGAACGGCCCACCAGACATCCGCACCGATGACCATTTCTCTCGAACACCCGCTGGCGCAGCGCTTATGCGAAGACCAGCACATACTGGAGGGCGCCACGCCTCACCGACCGCCCGCCGCATCCGGAGGCCCGCCGGGTTGCCCACTCAATAACGTCCCCGTGACGGCGGCCGTGCCTCTCATCAACAAGGGCCATCTGATCGGCTTCGTGCTGCTCCACACCCAGAGCGACCTGACGCCCAACCGGACCGAGCTGTTGGCGGCCATGGCACAAAACGCGGCCAACGCGTTGGATTCCCTGTTGGTGTACGAGGACTTGCACCAATCTCAGACCTTGATGCGGCGCACGGATCGCCTCCGGTCACTGGAAATTATCGCAGGAGGCTTCGCGCACGAGATCCGCAACCCCCTGACATCCATTAAGACCTTCATCCAACTGGCGCCTGAGCGCAAGGACGATACCGAATTCATCCGCGACTTCAGCAAAGTCGTGCTCGACGACGTCCACCGTATCGAACGGCTCATTCAAGAGATTTTGGACTATGCCCGATACATGGAACCAAAGCTCACGGACGAGGACCTGAACGAGATCGTGTCCTCCTGCCTGTACTTCATCGAGGTGAAGGCCGACAGCCGGGGGATCAAGATTGAAAAAGAGTTGGCGTCCGAGCTTCCTCGTGTCATGTTAGACCGTCAACAGATCAAGCAGGTCCTGCTGAACCTGCTCCTGAACGCCATGGATGCCATGGGTGAAGGGGGAGGCACGCTGAAAGTACGGACGAACACATTGATGAAATCCGGAGATGCGCCGTGGGCGCAGGTGGAGATCGAAGACACGGGACACGGCATTTCCGCCGCCAATTTGGAACACATCTTCGATCCGTTTTTTACGACCAAACACACAAGCGGCGAAAACGAAGGCACCGGATTGGGCCTGACGATCGCCCATCAAATCATCCGGGAGCACCGGGGGGAGATCCAGGTGCGCAGCACCGAAGGGATCGGTACGACCTTTCGCGTCAATCTCCCGGCTCTGACCGGCGCATGAGGACCACAGAGGCACATGGTGGATACGTCGACGAATAAAAAGCGCGTGTTGCTCATCGACGATGAAGCGCGGATCCGCACGTCCCTGAAGATGGTGCTGGAACCTTCCTACGACATCTTGCAGGCCGCCGACGCGCAAGAAGGCCTGGACGTCTTCCGCAAAGAAGCGCCCGACTTGGTGCTGCTGGACGTGATTCTTCCCGGCACAGATGGACTCGCCGTATTGCAGACGCTGCGCACGGAAAGCAAGATGACGCCCGTCATCATGTTGACCGGAACCAAGTCGGTCAAGACCGCCGTCGACGCGATGAAGCTGGGGGCGGCGGATTATCTCTCCAAGCCGTTCGACGTCGAGGAACTCCGGATCGTGGTTGACCGCGCCCTCAACTCTCAAGAACTGGAACGCGAGGTCAAGCAACTCCGTGCGCAAGTCGTCCAGCGCTACGCGTTTCATAATTTGATCGGGAAGAGCTCCGGCATGCAGGAGATTTACGCGAAGATCGAGCAGGTGGCCGACAGCCGCACCACGGTTTTGATCACGGGCGAAAGCGGCACCGGCAAGGAACTCGTCGCCAAAGCGCTGCACTACAACAGTTCCCGCCGCGAGCGCCCGTTCATCGCGCTCAACTGTGCGGCCCTGCCCGAAACACTGATTGAAAGCGAACTCTTCGGCCATGAGAAGGGATCGTTCACCGACGCGACGGCCCGGAGAGTGGGCCAGTTCGAGCTCGCCCACAACGGCACGCTCTTTCTCGACGAAATCGGCGACCTCAGCGCCGTCACGCAGGCGAAGCTCCTCCGCGTGCTGCAGGAGCGGGAATTCACGCGCATCGGCGGCGTGCAGCCCATCAAGGTCGACGTGCGCATCATCGCGGCGACGAACAAGAACTTGGACGAGCTGGTGCGGAAGGGACACTTCCGGGAAGATCTTTACTATCGGATCAATGTCATTTCACTCTATCTCCCTCCGCTGCGCGAACGGGGTGAGGACGTGCCGCTGCTGGCCAAGCACTTCTTGGCCAAGCGCGTAGAGGAAGAAAAGCGGCCGCCTATTGAGTTCTCAAAAGAGGCCTTGGAGCTCCTGACCCGTTATCCCTGGCCCGGCAACGTCCGCGAAATGGAAAACATCATCGAACAGGCCTTTATCTGGTCTCAAAATTCCTCTCAGATCACCCAGGAACACCTGCCGAACATCCTCAAGAGCGATACACGGTCATCCTCCCTGCGTGATGACACCCTCGCCGGGCGCATGTCCCTCGAAAAGGCCGTGATGGAGTTCGAGCGGGAGATCATTCTGGATGCGCTGAAACGGACCAACTACGTCCAGACCCACGCCGCCAATCTGCTCGGAATCAGCCGGCGCATGCTGAAATATCGAATGGACACGCTCGGGATCGGCCGTCCGGATGCCGGCGGCCCTCCCCCGGAGCCTGACCCCCCGGTGCAGGAATAACACAGCGTTCCAGCCGGTTGCGTGATTTATCCCACGCTGCCGTTCCGCCGAGCCGCTCCACTGCCGCTCTTCAGGGCCCCGTGAAACTACATATGGTTTCTCTACGTAGGCGCCCCACTGCCTGTAGAGGTAGGGAAATTGATCTAGCTAAATCACTGAAAAGGAATAACAATTGCTTGACAGAATACGTAGTGAGGGGTACACGACCATTATGGGACCGATAGAATTGGACGCCGGCGCGAAGATCAAGCCAACCGTGTTGGTGGTGGACGACGAAGCCGGCCCTCGGGACGCCCTTAAGGTCATTCTCCGCCCCTTCTTCAACATTCGTTCGGCAGACAACGCCAAGGCGGCGTTGGAGATTCTGAACGAGCAGCCCGTCGACCTCATCACATTGGATCAAAAACTCCCGGATCGGCAGGGGATCGATCTGCTGCAGGAAATCAAGCACGATCATGGCAACATCGAAGTCATTATCATCACAGGCTACGGCAGCCTGAAATCCGCGATGGAAGGCATCCGCCACGGGGCCGCCGGTTATTTGCTGAAGCCCTTCAACGTCACCGAGCTGATCACCCTCATCACCCAGACTCTCGACAAGAAGCGGCGGCTCGACTACATCCGCGAGTTGCTGCAGACCACGCCGGCGCTGTGGGGATCCGAAGACGAGAGCGCGCGAGCCTGGCAGGCCCTGAAAGCCGGCTACCGTTCCAGCGGACGCCACGCCGAGGACACCGCGTCCTCCGCCAGCGAACCGGAAGATCTCCTTCCCCTACTGTCCGATATCCTGGAGGCCAAAGACCGGCAATTGCTGAACCACTGCAGCCGCGTCAGCTTCTATGCCACCCTGATGGCGAATCGACTCAATCTCACCATGGCGGAGCAGAAGTCCCTCGCCCTAGGCGCGTTCCTCCATGACATTGGCAAGGTGAGCGTGCCGGCGTATCGGTTTGCCGACGATCAGGCGCTGCCCTCTGGCGAGGCCGCCTCCTGCAAAGACCATCCCGACCTTGGCGCGCGCATGATTCTTCCGCTCGGCTTACCCGCCGACGTGGGGCAAATCGTCTCCTACCATCATGAACGATGGGATGGGAAGGGCTATCCCCACGGTCTCCAAGGCGAAGGGATTCCCCTGCTCGCACGGATCGTCTGCATCGCGCAGGCGTTCGACCATTTGACCGCCGAGACCCCGGGACGCACCCCCGTCTGCGTCGAGGACGCGATGCGGACGATTGAGACCCGGGCTGGAACGCACTTCGATCCGATGCTGAGCGAGCTTTTCAATCGCGTCGTGGCGGAGTGCAAGGCGTCGCTTCCCGCCATGGCGATTGCCGCAGCCCCCAATACGCTCTCTGAACCATAACCTCACTTCCGTCACTCGTTGGCGCCGGCCAGCAACTCAGCGGCCGTCGCGCGGACGGTTTTCGTCACCGTTTCCCCTCCCAACATCCGGGCGATCTCGCTTTCCCGTTGCATGCCTCGCAACGGACGGACCGTCGTCACGGTGCGCTCCTTCACCAGGGATTTTTCCACGCACAGATGATGCTCCGCCTGGGACGCCACTTGCGGCAGATGGGTCACGCAGAAGACCTGGTGGAAACGGCCCAAGGCTCTGAGCCGTTTCCCGATGGCGGCGGCCACTGCGCCGCCCACGCCCGTGTCGATCTCGTCAAAAATCAGCACCGGCACACGATCCGCTTCCGCAATCACCGACTTGAGGGCGAGCATGACACGCGACAGTTCGCCGCCGGACGCGATCCGGGTCAGCGGTTTGAGCGGCTCCCCCGCATTGGCCGAGAGGAGAAACGCCACTCGATCGCACCCGTCCGGCCCCCATGCCTCGTCGCCCTGGGCAGCTGACACCTCGATCGAAAACCGCGTCTGGCCCATCTTGAGCGCATCCAACTCGCGACGCACCGCCTTGGTGAGCCGTTTAGCCGCTTCGTTTCGTTTCTTGGACAGCTCCCGAGCCGCCTCGGCCACCGCCAAGCGCTGCGTCTCAACCGATCGCTCGCAGTCTGCGAGCGCCTGGTCGGCATGTTCGATACGCTCCAACGCCTCGGCAACGCGGCCCTGAGTCTCTAACGCCGCTTCGATGGTCCCTCCGTACTTCTTTTTCATCCGCTGGATGGTCGCCAGGCGATCCTCCACCGTCGCCAATCGGTTGGGGTCACGATCCAGCCCTTCGGCATAGTCGCGCAGTTGGACCGCCGCTTCCTTCAGCAACACCTTGGCCTCGGACATCAGACGCCGGATCTCGTCACACTGCGGATCGAGCTGAGCCAACTCACCGACGGCGCGGTCCGCCGCCGCCATGTGGGTCACAATCCCGTGAGGGTCCGCCTGCAGGAGCTCCAGCGCCTCGGCGGTCAGCTCTCCCAATCGGCGCGCAGCTCCTAATCGCCGTCGCTCAGCTTGCAACGCCTCTTCTTCGTCCGGCTGCAGGGCTGCCTCGGCCAATTCCTGATGCTGGAACCGGAGAAGATCTTCTCGCTGCCTGGCCTGCTCGATCTGTGCCGCCAGTTCGGAGCGCCGGCGGCGGAGCTGCATCCAGGCTTCATAGCGTTGCCGATACGCCTGGCGGAGCTCCCAGGCGCCGCCGAAAGAATCCAGAACGTCGAGCTGCGTAGACGGTGAGAGGAGGGACTGCTGATCGTGCTGCCCGTGGATATCCACCAGCGTTCCGCCGAATTCGTCCAGGAGATGGACCGGACTCATTGCGCCATTGAGATAGACCCGGTTGCGCCCCGACCGAGCGATCACCCGCCTGATGATGAGCTGGGATTCCTGCGGCTGGAGAAGGCCGCGCTCGCGGAGCGCACGCAGGACGGGGTGGTGCCCGGGGAGATCGAAGGCCGCCTCGAGCTGCGCTTCCTCGGCGCCGAACCTGATCTGGTCGGCAGACGCGCGCCCGCCGACCAGCAGCCCGATCGCATCGATCAGCAGGGACTTCCCGGCCCCCGTCTCACCCGTGAGGACGGTGAAACCGGAAGAGAAACGTAAGCTGAGTTGTTCCAGAACCGCGAAGTTGCTGATGCGCAGCTCAGTGAGCATCGCCGCGGCTCGCCGGCTGGTTAGGCCGTCCCGGCATGCTGGGCAAGGAGCGAATCGATGACTTCTTTGAACTGCCGCTTCGGGCGGGCCCCGACGAGTTTTTCGACCGGCTGACCGTTCTTGAAGAACAGGATCGTGGGGATGCTCATGACCTGATAGCGGCCGGCGACTTCCGGATTTTCGTCGGTGTTGAGCTTGCGGACCTTCAGCTTGCCGGCGTATTCCTTGGCGAGCTCGTCGATGATCGGCGCCACCATCTGGCACGGGCCGCACCAGACAGCCCAGAAATCAACCATCACCAGTTCGGGCGCCTTCATCACTTCGGCATCCCAGGTGGAATCTTCAACCTTCAAGGCATCGCCAGCCACGTCAGCATCCTCCTTCGACGGTGAACGAGTTCACGAAAACAGAGCGGCATCGTACCGCAGGGTGGTTTTTGCTGTCAAATAAGCCGGCTCCCTCATCGCTACCAGCCCCATTCGCGCGGGACACCGAACCACCATCCTTCGGGCTGCTCCGCGCGCCAGCGCTTCTGCTCGCTCCAGAGCCGAGCCGCCGTGTCCCGATCGAGCCGGGTGGCCTGCGCCGCCGCGACGTCGGCCTGCCGTCTGGCGGCATCCTGGATCAACTCCTTGGCGATGCGGGCCAAGACATCGGGCGCCTCCAAGAGTTCTTCTGGGCGACCGCCCGATAAACTGCGCGCCACCTGTTCGACCGCCACCCATTGATCCGCCTTGGCCAGCGCGTCGAGATAGGCGTCAAGCGCTTGATAGACGTAGGTGACGTAGACATAGCTGCTGGCCGACGGACGCGCGGTGGCCTCCAGCTGACACATGTCAATCGCCCGCCGATAATCGCCGGCGGCAAGAAAGGTCTTTGCGCGCGCCAGAGGGCCGCGCTCATCGGGAGCCGCCGTTCCGGCGGTTCCGCATCCGGCGGTGAACGCCGCAGCCAGGAGCATCCACCGCAGCGGCGCGCGAGCTTCTCCCCTTCGCATCCCTTCCTCCATTCGGGTGTCATCGCATTCCGACAGCCGGTTGGCCCGGCGCACGCGCCGGCTGCGACACCCCGTACGGACCTCCCGGGGCGGCCCACGGTAATCCGCGCTCTCCCCACAACAACGGCGTGAGCAATTGCCGCATGATGTCGGTGCCCACGTTTTCCGTCCACGCGATGCCGGTCAGGCTCAGCATGAAATTGTACTGGGCCCGGTCGGGAAACTGCAGATAGTACAGACCCAGCGACCAGCACTTGCACGGGTTTTGGTACAGCGCGACCACATCATATTCGGGGCTGCGCTTGTTCTTCACATCATAATAAGCCTTGCCGCCGATCGTCCAACCCCACGGAGTCCGGAACCCTCCCCCGGCGGTCACGAATTGGATCTCCGGGGTCGGCGCATAGACCTCGTTGAACGAGATCGGGTTCCACACGTCGCCGCGGCGCGGCCGATTGCCTTCCCGCGAATAGCGCTGGCCGACTTCGGCGTACCAGTTGGTGCCCTGCTGCACGCGGAAATCCGTATTGAACTGGCTCAATTCGCCGCGATAGGGATCGAAGAATGCGTCGAACGTCACATATTGGTTGATGACCGGCGGCTGAAGCGGCAGCTTGCCCAACCCGCGGCCGAATGCCATGGCGTCGACTTGGGCGGGCGTCAATTGCGGTAGATTGTTCCCCACCACGGCCCGCATCCACACGTTGGAAAATCGTCGGCCTTGGATGGCCACGGTGGCCGGCTGGAGCGGCTGGGTCACCGATCCGAACAGCGGATTCGCGCCGGGCGTAAAATCCCGCGCGCGGGTCTGGAGCGCGCCGACGTGATAACTCTGAGCGACCGTCAGATCGAGCCAATTGAACAGGCTGGTGGCGCTTTGCTCGAGCAGGCGGCTGCGGACGGCGTAGGTCAGTAGATTCTTGGCCGGCAGGTCGTCCACCTGATCGATCTGCGGCAGGGTGGATTGGTCGGTTCTCGGCACATATTCATACATGACGCTCGGTTCGATCGTATGCAGCACACCAACTCCCTCGTCCAGCGCGAACCGTCTCGTGAGCTTGGAGGTGGCATCCACCCCCGTCCAAAACGTCTCGCGATGCTGCGCGGCCGTCGATTGCACGCCCCGCGTGTAGTACACTTCCCGGAACTTGGCCGACGGCGTGATGCCGATGACGTGGCCGAGATCGATCACGTCCGTCGAGATCCCCGGCACCACGTCGACCCGGTTGAACGTGAATCCCTGATCGCGGTAGAAGTTCACGAAATTGCTCTCCATACCGACAAGGACCGGGGAGCTGAACAACGAGACATTGGGCAGGTTGTAGCCGACCTCCGGCAGGCGCTGGAACGTGTCTTTTCCACCGGCCTGCAACGGCTGGAGATACTGGCCCCAGAAATACACGTTGCCATACGGCAGCCGCTGGGTCGTCAAGAGATTGGACTCGTTGCTGGGCAAAGCCCGCTGCACGCCCGAGTTGCTCAACTGCTGGAGGTAGTTCGGATCGGTCACCAGGTTGACCTGCGCCCGCAGCAACAGCGACGAGGTCACCTGCTGCGTATGCGTGCCGGTGATGGACGCGCGCGCGCGCCGCGGATCCTCCGCGGCATCCACGCCGGACACGTTCGGCAATTGCGTCTGCTGCAAGTAGTTGACTTGCCACTGCCCCCGTGAATAGCGATCCAGCACATACCGGTACTGCAGATCCGACCCATAGCCCAGATTGGTATAGAACGACGGGGCGATCGTCAGATCTTGGCTGGGATTGATGGCCCAATAGAAGCCCTGTTGCGCATGCAGACCAAACCGGTTGTCATAGCCGACAAATGGAATAAGAAAACCGCTTTGCCGCCCGGACAAGGGGTAGGTCAGCGTCGGCAACGGAATGGTCGGCACATCGTTGACACAGAGCCACCCTCCCTTTATCGCCACGCTGTCGCCGGCCGTCAAATCAAGATCATCGAAACGCATGCGCCAGGCCGGCACCTCCCCTTCCTGGGCATCGCAATTGGTGAAGCTGCCTTCCTTGACGCGGTAGTGATACTCGGAAAACCGTTGAATGAGCCGGCCGGTGATCAGCGAGTTGGTGGCCGGGAGATAGAGCTGGCCGTGCGTCACCACGCCGGCCTCCGTGTTAATATTCAACTCCAGCCGTTCTGCCGTGACGTCCGCCTGCGAATCCACCAGATGCACATGCCCGGTGGCGGTGAGGATCCCGGGCAGGACCTGCAAGGTGGCATGGTCGGCCGTCAGCGTGATGGTCCCTTGCCGAATGACGACGGAGCCGTCCGCCTCATAGACGTCCTGATCCTGGCGGTAGTCGATGCGCGCCGCGGTGATATCCAGCGGCAGTGATCCGGATCCGTCTTGCTTGGCAGCCCAGGTGGAATGGGGAAAGAGAGAGAACACCAGCACCAAGACAAACGACGCAGTCGGGACTATCCAACCGGAGGCATCCGCCATGCTAGCCCCGGAGCGGTGACAGCCCACAGCCACGCAGTGCCGCTTTGATATCGCCCAGCAGCATCAACGATCCGGTCACGCATACCAGGTCCCGATCGGTCGCCCGGCGTTTGGCCAGCGCAAGCGCCTCGGCCGGTACCGGCTCTTCGTGCACCGGCTGGCGCCAGTCGGCCAGGCAGGCGCGCAACTCCCGGATGGGCACGGACCGCGCCAACGCAGCCTGGGTCAGGACGACCTCCGAGACCAGCGGTTCGAGCGGCGCTACGAACGCGCGATGGTCCTTGTCACGCATCATGCCCAACACGAGAATGAGCCGCGCGTCAGGGTGCCGGGCTCGAAATCCGGCCAGATACTCGGCCAGCACCAGGGCCGCGGCAGGATTATGCGCTCCGTCGAGCACCACGGTAGGATGGCGCTCGACCACCTCGAGCCGTCCTTCCCACTGGACCGACGCAAGTCCTTCGCGAATCGCGGATTCCCGCACCGGTCCCAGCGACGCCGCGGTGGCTTCCACGAGAGCCAGGGCGCATGCGGCGTTATCCAATTGATGGCGGCCCGGCAAACGGCACGACAGTCCCCTCACGATTACCCGACGCCCGCGATACGTGAACCGCTCTGTCTCTTCGCCGTCGGCCGAGAAATCACGGCCGAGTTGCCACACCGGCGCGTTCCGTTCCCCGGCGATGCGGAGGATGACGGCCAGTGCGGACGATCCCATGCGGCCGATGATGACCGGCACGCCCGACTTGATGATCCCCGCTTTTTCGAAGGCGATCGCATCCTCGGTACGGCCGAGGTATTCCTGATGATCGAGGCCGATCGTGGTAATCGCGCAGGCCTCCGGCATCACGACGTTCGTCGCGTCGAATCGCCCGCCTAGTCCGACTTCGAGCACCGCCACGTCCACCTGCATCGCGGCAAAGTGGAGGAAGGCCATCGCGGTGGTCGCTTCAAAGAAGGTCGGATCCAAGCCGGGGGCCGCTATCGCTTGCACCTGCTCGGCCAATGTCGCCACCTGCTGTTCGGAGATCATGTCGCCATTGACGCGGATCCGTTCGCGGAACTCCACGAGGTGGGGCGAGGTAAACAAGCCCA
>CAZXRB010000004.1:51818-53879 GCA_964642845.1 uncultured Nitrospira sp. | reverse complement strand
ATCGCGGCCGTCGATCCTTTGCCGTTGGTCCCCCCGATATGCAGCGAGCGAAATCGGCGTTCGGGACGGTCGAGTCTGGCCATCAGCGCCTGCATGGTGTCGAGCCCGAGCTTGATCCCATGCTTCTGCAGCCCGTACAGATACGCGATGGCCGAGGAATAGGTCATGGACAGGCCGGCGGGGCGCGCAGCACCTAAAAATGATTCACGAGCGTGCTGAGCGTGTCTTTCAACTGCTTGCGTTCGACGATCATGTCGATCATGCCATGCTCCAGCAAGAATTCCGCCCGCTGGAATTGATCGGGCAACTGTTGCTTGATCGTCTGCTCGATGACGCGCGGACCGGCAAACCCGATCAGCGCTTTCGGCTCGGCGATGATGACATCGCCCAGCATGGCGACGCTGGCCGTCACGCCACCGAAGGTCGGATCGGCCAGGATGGAAATGAACGGGAGCCGAGCTTCCCCGAGCTTGGCGACCGCCGCCGAGGTCTTCGCCATTTGCATCAACGAGAGGATACCCTCCTGCATCCGGGCGCCCCCCGATGCCGTGACGAGAATCACAGGGAGCTTCGCCTCCAGCGCGCGATCAATGGCGCGGCAGAGCTTTTCCCCCACCACCGACCCCATGCTGCCTCCCATGAAGCTGAAATCGAACACGCACAGCACCACCCGGCGTCCGTCGATCAAGCCTTCGCCGACGACCAGCGCATCCTTGCGGCCGGTCTTCTCCTGTTGGGCCTTGAGACGGTCCTTGTAGGACTTGGTGTCGTGAAAGCCGAGCGGATCCTTCGGCTCGAGCCCGGTATCCCATTCCTTGAACGTACCGAGATCCACCAACAGCCCGATCCGCTCCATCACCGAAATCGGGAAATGATAGTCGCACTTGGGACAGACCTTGTTGTTGCGGTCCACTTCCTTGCGATAGACGATTTCCCGGCAGTGGTTGCACTTGAGCCACATGCCCTCCCCGCCCTTCGACCGAGGCGGCGCGGACTCGGACGGTTTGTCTTTCTTGAACCAAGCCATGGTATCTCCCTTTGCTCGAGGCGGCCCACTCGCACTCCGCGAAAGGCGGGCGCAGGATAACACAGCGCGCAGGTCGGCGCACGTGCTATCCGACCTCCGGACGCAGCACGCTAGGGTCCTGTCGCAGCCCAAGCGAATTTGACGATCATCCACGCGCCCAGGCCCAGGCTGGCGACACTGGCGAGTCCCTGCAGGACGACGAACACCCGGCGGCTCACGGCCGCGGTGCAGATCAGCGGCACGGTGAGGGTCAGCCCGACACCCATCATGCCGACGATGGAGCCGAGGCCGAACACGGCGATCGTCACAAGGCCTTCCGCCAACTGTCCGGTGGTGGAGACCAGCATCAGCATCACGGCCGCGGATCCGGCCAAGCCATGCACCATCCCGACGCAGAACGGGCGAAGCGAAGGCGCCAGCCAATGCCGGTGCTGGTGATCGGGATGAAGCTGATGACTGTGGAGATGAAGATGCCGCTCAGCGCCATGCCGGTGGCTATGCACGTGCCATCGCTCGCGGTACAGCTTGAGGGCGAGACTGCCGCCCAGGATCATCAGGAGGATGCCCACCGCCGACTCGGCGACGGTTTCGAACGCGTCAGGGAGACGGAATCCGCTGGCCAGCAGGATGCCGCCGACCAACAGGAGCATGAGCGTGTGGCCGATCCCCCACCACAGGCCCACCGCGCTCGAGGCGCGAAGCGAGGGCCGCTCGGCCAGCACGGCGGAAACGGCCGCAAGATGGTCGGCATCGAGCGCATGTCGCAACCCGATCAGGAAACCGACACTCAACACGGTGAGGAATTCTGTCTCCGGCATCGAGAGGTCAGGGACGGCTCACTGCGCCGAATGGCTCGCTGTGCGCGCTCCGCACAGACTCGGACACCTGGGGACGTGGTGCCTACCCCATGGAAGGAGGTCAGGCGGAACGGCTTTCACCCGCCGCGTGCGTGCATTTCCAAGTGCGGATCTTCACGGAGTCGATCGATCCCGATCAGTCCGCCCTCCCGGAGCCCGACGCGCTCCAGCGCCGCG
>CAZXRB010000004.1:39790-51785 GCA_964642845.1 uncultured Nitrospira sp. | reverse complement strand
AGCCCGCCCGAATGATCGCGCGCATGGCCTCCGCGCCGGCTCCGGACCGGAGCGGATTCCGCAAATCGGTCCCCGAGGTGGCGTACAGACAGCGGTACCACATGCCGTCGGCCGTCACACGGCTCCGGTCGCATTGCGCGCAGAAGGGAGTCGTCGTGGAGGGAATGATCCCAAAGGTGGCGCCGTCCGGCAAGCGAAATCGCTGAGCCGGCGCCGCGCCGCGTTCCGGCAGCGGCTCGATCTCGCCGTAATGGCGGCGCAACTGGTCCAGCATCATGGCCCGCGACAGCACCTTGTCCAGCGACCAGGCGTTCGCCCCGCCGACGTCCATGTACTCGATGAACCGGACCTCCGCCTGGTAATGCTTGGCAAATTCGATCAGCGGGACCAACTCGTCGTCGTTGAATCCGCGGATCGCCACCGTATCGAGCTTGAGGTTGGTGAACCCCACTTTGCCGACCGACTCGATCCCTTCGATGACCCGGCTGAACTCGTCGCGCCTTGTCAACTGACGGAACCGTTCAGGACGAAGCGTGTCCAAGCTGACCGTGACGCGGTGGAGCCCCGCCTCGTAGAGTTGCTGCGCCTGATCGGCCAGAAGAATTCCGTTTGTCGTCAGCGCGATTTCCGTAATCCGCCGATCGTGGAGCAGCAACCGGATCAGGCGGGACAGATCGCGGCGCAGGAGCGGCTCGCCGCCGGTGAGCCGGATCTTGTCCACGCCCAGATCGGCGAAGTACCCGGCGAGCGCCGCCATTTCTTCGAAGGTCAGGACATCTTCGCGCGGGAGCCAGACATAGTCTTCTTCCGGCATGCAGTATTGGCAGCGGAGATTGCAGCGGTCAGTGACCGAGAGGCGCAGGCTCTTCAGCGGACGTGCGTGCTGATCCACCACGGGAGCGGCGACCGCGCTGTCAGCGAGGTGGGACATGGCAATGACGACCTGCGGCCCGTTACGGATGCTCCTCGACCCACACTTCGCCATCCGGCGTGTGTTCGAGCTTCCAGATCGGCGTGATCTGCTTCAACTCGTCGATCGCCCACTTGCAGGCGCGAAACGCCTCCGCGCGGTGTTCGGCGCCCGCGATGATCAGCACGATGTTTTCCCCGATCGCGATCTCGCCATAGCGGTGGATGATCAACAGCTCGAGGATGTCGAAGTCCCTGAGCGCGTGCGCGCGGATCTCGCGCAGTTTCTTTTGCGCCATGCCTTCGTAATACTCGAAGGTAATGCCGTCGACGTCCCGGCCCTTCGACCGATCCCGCGCAATCCCGAGAAACGTCGCAATGCCCCCGATCCGCTTGGACCGGCTCCGCACGCGATCCAGCTCCTGATCGATGGAAAAATTCTCCCGCTGCACCCGGACCAACTGGCTCTCGTCCGCCGTTTCCGGCGGCGAGCCCCCGGCAAAGGGCGGCAAGAGCGCCACCTCGTCCCCTTCGCGGATCTCGGTCTCCTCGTGCGCGATTTCCTGATTCACCGACACGAGCACCTTCTTCTTGTGGATCAATTCGCCGATCTGCGGATAGCCGCCGTCGAGGAGCGCCACCAAGTCCTTCACCCGTCGGCCGTGCGTCAACGCCAGCGACAACGACCCCTGATTCCCCGCCAGCGATTTCGTCATGCCGAATAGTTTAATTGTGACCATCGTCCTATTATCCTCGTGTATAGGTCCCCGACTTTCCACCCGACTTGGACAGCAAACCGATCTCGCTGAACGTCATGGCGCGGTCGATCGCCTTGCACATGTCATAGATCGTGAGCGCCGTGACCGACGCGGCGGTCATGGCTTCCATTTCCACTCCGGTCTGCCCGGTGGTCTTGACGGTCGCGAAGATGCTGATGGAGCACAGACCATCGGGATTGGGCTGGGATTCTTCCTTGAAGGAGATATCGACACTGGTGATGAGGAGGGGATGACACATCGGAATGAGGTCCGGCGTCTTCTTCGCGCCCATGACTCCGGCAACCTGCGCGACCGCCAGCACATCGCCCTTGGCGATTTTGCCGCGCTGGATCTGCTCCAGCGTTTCAGGCCGCATGTAGACGACCGCCTGTGCCGTCGCCACCCGTTCGGTCGAAGCTTTCGCACCCACATCGACCATCCGCGCCCGGCCCGACTCGTTGAAATGCGTGAAATCGGCCATTTCTTCCGAGGAATCAGTCGGTTAGAAAAACGACGGCGAGTGATTATAGGTGCCGTCAGAAATGGGAGTCAAGCAAGTTGAGAACCGGAGGGGGTCCGCGGTCTTCACTGCGCGCACGAAGGAGCACCGCCAAACAGAACCTGTTCGACCCGGAGCCTATTCCATTGAATCCTGTGGCGGCGGAACAAGACCGAGGGGAGGGACAGGGAAGGAAGAAAACCTCAGGGGTTGCAACCCACCCTTCCGATCCTCGACAATGCCGATATGTCGGGGAAAATCTTTATTGAGCGCTTGGAGTTCCGCGGCAACGTCGGGATCACGGCCGAGGAGCGGGCCAAGCCGCAGCCGCTGGCGCTCGACCTGGAATTGACTTGCGACCTCGACCAAGCCGGCCTTTCCGACAATCTGGCCCATACGATCGACTATGCGTCCGTTGCCCAGCGCGCGGTGGACACCGCCAGTGAGAAAGAATGCCACCTCTTGGAGACGATGGCCGACCGGGTGTTCGGCGTCCTCTTTGAGGAATTCCCGGCCACGCACGTCACGCTCTGGCTGCGGAAGCTCAGCCCTCCGATCAATCTCGTCACCGGCTCGGTGGGCGTCAGGCTCGACCGCAGCCGATCCGAGCAAGTCTTGCGGACCGCTCTTCCCGGCCCGGCCCGCTTTCTCGTCCAGCAGCTGCCCCGGCTTCCGAAAGGACGGGCGCTGGATGTCGCCGCCAGCCGGGGCCGCCATACGCTCTTCCTGGCCTCGCACGGTTACCAGGTGGACGCCATCGATCGGGACGCGGAAGCCCTGGCTCAGCTGGCCGCCACCGCGCGGCAAGCCCAATTACGTGCCATCACGACCAAGGTGCTCGACTTGGAACAACCGGCGCCGTTCGTACCGGACCTTGGAAAGGACAGCTACGACGTGATCGTGGTCTTCTTCTATCTGCATCGCTCGCTGATGCCTCACCTCATCGAGGCCCTCAAACCAGGCGGCATGCTGGTCTATGAAACCTTCACGATCGACAATTATTTTCATCACAAACACCCGCGCCGGTGGGAGTTTTGTCTCGTCCACAACGAGTTGCTCCGGCTTACCTCGACCCTCCAGGTGCTGCACTACGATGAGGGGCTCCACGAAGGCGGCCATGGGCAAGGGCCCAGCTACACCGCTCAGCTCCTGGCCCTGAAACCGGCTCAGCCCCCTGCATGAGCCGCCTCGATCTCCATCTGCACACCACCCACTCGGACGGCAGCGTGGCGCCGGCGGAAGTCGTCCGACTCGCGCACCGTGCCGGCGTGACCGCCTTGGCCATTACCGACCACGACATCACCACCGCGATTCCCGAGGCAACCGCCGCCGCGCGGGAATTGGGCATCGAGCTCATCCCGGGCGTCGAAATCAGCTCGCAAATCGGCGACACGGAATTGCACATCCTCGGATACTTTCTCGACTGGCGGGACGGCGCCCTGAACGAGCGGCTCGCCTCCTTGCGGGCCAGCCGCCACCGCCGCAATCCGCAGATCATCGAACGCCTGCAGGCGCTCGGGATCGAGATCACCTATGACGACGTGCGAAGGGTGGCGGACACCGACGCGGTCGGCCGGCCCCACATCGCCCGTGTGCTGATGGACAAACAGGTCGTCACCTCCGCCAAAGAAGCATTCGACCGGTTCTTGGCCCAGGGCAGACCTGCCTATGTGGCGCGCGAATTGCCGAGTCCCGGCGAGGCGATCCGCTGGATTCAAGCGGCCAAGGGGCTGGCGGTGCTCGCACATCCCACGTGGGTGAAGACGCCCGACGCCGATCTGGCGCAACTCGTCCGGCAACTGAAGGAAGAAGGACTGGACGGCATGGAAGTGCATTACAGCACGCATACGCCGCAGCAGACCCGCGAATATCTGGACCTCGCCAAACAGCTGGGCCTGCTCGTCACCGGCGGAAGCGATTTCCATGGCCTGACGAAGCCCGACATCGAGGCGGGCATCGGCCGGGGAGTGCTCCATGTTCCGACTTCTTTGCTCGCCCCGCTGAAACAGGCGGCACGGCGCTGATCGCCGCGCGTCTTTCCCGCTATTCATTGACTCCCCTCCACTATCCGCTAGACTGAGCACCAGCCTGCACATTCGAAGGGTTATGGCCACCACCGCAAGTTGGACTGTCCAGTTTCTGATCGTCGCCCTCGTCGCGCTCTTCGCCGGCCCGCTGCTGAGCAAGCTGCCGGCCGCCCAGTCCTTCCCCATCACGCTCTTCGGCCTGAACGGCGCCCAGACCATTCGCCTGGTGATCGAGGAACTCGGCCTCGTGATCCTGTGCATCCTGGCCGCCCGGGCCTTTCGCCGCATGCCGGACAATGGCAAGGGGTTTTCGTTCATCCGCCAACTCGTCCTGCCCGCCACGGCGCTGGTCGTGGTGATCGCCACCGATCGCACGCTGCGAGTCGTCGGATTGTCGCTGATCGACCGATTCGGAGCGGCCCGCTACACAATGACCTACACCGCTCTCTTGATGCTGTGCGGCCTCTGGATTTCGGCGGCCTGGCTGCTCAATCTCCATGCTCTCCATTGCTCCTTCGCACGCCCGTCCCGCACGACAGGGCGTAAGGAACCGGCGGCGCCGGTCTCGGAAGACAGCGATGAGATCCGTACCGGAGAAGACGCCCGCGATCAGCAGACAGCGACCGCCGTTCTCAACCATGCCGGCGGCCCGCCGACGACGCTCGGCCGCTACAAAGTGCTGAAGGAAATCGGGCGGGGGGCGATGGGCGTGGTGTACCTCGGCAAAGATCCGACCATTCAGCGGTTCGTCGCCATCAAGACCATGCGGCTGGACGACATCGACGACGCCGACAAGCTGCAGGAAGTCAAAGACCGCTTTTTCCGAGAGGCCGAATCGACGGGCCGGTTGTCGCATCCCAACATTGTGACGATCTACGACGCCGGCGAAGAACAGGATCTCGGATACATCGCGATGGAAGTTCTTGAAGGCACAACTCTCAAGCAGTGGTCGCGCAAACCGAGCTTGCTGCCCGTTGATCGGGTCATCGCGACGTTGGCGACCGTCGCGGAGGCGCTGGACTATGCGCACCAACAGGGCGTCGTGCATCGCGACATCAAGCCGGCCAACATCATGCTCACCAAGGAACAGGTCGTGAAAGTGATGGATTTCGGCATCGCCAAAATGGCGTCGTCCTCCAAGACCAAGACCGACATCGTGCTCGGCACGCCCACGTACATGTCGCCGGAACAGATTGCCGGCAAGAAAGTCGACGGCCGCTCGGACATTTTTTCCCTGGGCGTGGTGATGTTCGAGCTCTTGACGGGCCGCCCCCCCTTCATGGCGGACAATGTGTCGGCGTTGCTCTTTGCAATCGCCCACACCCCTCCGCCGCCGCTCGCCGCCTTCCGCTCGGATCTCCCGGCTGCCATGCAGAACGTATTGACGGGCGCGCTTCAGAAGGACCCGGTCCAGCGCTACCGGCGCGCGCAGGAGTTCGCGCAGGAGCTCCGCGCCTGCGCCCGGGAGCTCGCCGCCTAATCGAGGGCCCATGCCGCTTGCCATCCACCATGCGGCCATCTCGGATGCGGGGCGCAAACGTCACCGCAATGAAGATCGCTACGTCGCAGACCCGGCCCTGGGTCTGTTCGTCGTCTGCGACGGCATGGGGGGCGGCCAAGCGGGCGACGTCGCCAGTTCCCTTGCGGTGGATACGATCCACGCCCATATCTCGGCGGCGGCCCGCAATCCCACGGTGGAGTTGATCGGCCGTCAGGATGATTCGGTCTCGCGGCACACGAATCGACTTGCCAACGCCATCCGCTGCGCCAACAGCCGCATTCGCGCATCCGCCGCCGTTCACCCGCACTGGCAAAGCATGGGCACCACCGTCGTGGCGGCGCAGATCACCGAGCACCTGCTCTCCTTCGCCCACGTCGGGGACAGCCGGCTGTACTTGATCCGCCGGCGGGTCATTCAAGCTCTGACCACGGATCACTCATGGGTCGCCGAGCAGGTCTGCCAAGGCTGGCTGACGGAGGAAGAAGCCGAGCGCTCGCCGCGCCGCAACATCGTCACGAGGGCGCTCGGCGCCGACGACCAGGTGGAGGTGGCGGTCGGCGAACTGCCGCTGTTTCCGGACGACCTTCTCGTCCTCTGCTCGGACGGCCTGACGCGAGGGGTGCCGGATGCCCGTATTCTCCATAGCGTGACGGACACCGACGACGTGGAGATCGTCGCGCAACGGCTCATTGCGCTGGCCAACGACGCCGGCGGCGACGACAACACCACCGTCATTGTGCTGGCGGTACGCGAACAGGACGCGCAGGGGCTCTGGGCGCGACTGCGGCGGCGTTGGGCCGGGTAACCGTGCGGAGGAGGACACCATGCAGACGACCACGCCTACGGATCAAGCGACCTTGCTCGTGAAACTCCATGAAAAGGCGGCCGAGGAACGGCCGCTGTCGAACGAGGTGTTCACCATCGGCCGCAAGCCGGACAACGATCTGGCGATCGACGACTCCGCCGTGTCTGGCCATCACGCCCGCATCACCAAGATCCACGCGGTCTATTTCATCGAAGATTGCCGGAGCACCAACGGGACCTACGTCAACGACAAGCGCGTCGACCGCCACCAGCTGCGCGACACCGACGTGATCACGATCGGGCGCCACCGGCTCATTTTTCGGGATCGCTCCGCCGCGCCCGCGACACCGGCCAGCTCGGCGGAAGATCTCGATCACACGATGGTGCTGACCGGCCGGGCAACACCCGCCGAGACGGCGGCCTCGCCGGCCAGCCTCCGGGTGCTGTCGGGCAAAACGGACCGGCAGGAATACCTCCTCGTGAAACAGATCAACGTCATCGGCTCCTCGGCCGAGGCCGTCGTCCAGCTCACCGGCTGGTTCGCACCCGCGAGCGCGGCGCTGGTGACGCGCCGGCGACAGGCCTATTTTGTTACACGTGGACGCAACGGCAAAAAGCTGCTGGTGAACGGCCAGGACGTGGCAGGCGAACGAGAATTGAAAGACAAGGATCGGATCGAGGTGGCCGGCGCGACGCTGCTGTTTCGAACCACGCCCGACACGAAGGCGTGACGGCGGCGCACCCTGCCTAGTGGCGGACGAGCAGGTGCCCCTTCGGCAGATTTTGATAGCAGCGCTCAGAAATATCCTGCGCGTGCTCCTGTAAACATTGCAGAATGCGCCCTTCACCGGGCGTCACCGTGGAACAGAACCGCTTCACGTCGTCAGCGCAGGCCGGAATGGCTCCTTCCGCTTCCTTCCACCGCACAATCCGCTGGCGCAGGATCTGCCGACAGGGAACAGGAAAGTGGCGCAGGCGCTGCGCCACGCAGCGGCGGCGCGCGTCGCCGCCCAACGACTCCGGACAGACCTGTTCGACCTCGGCTTCGCACTTCAGTTCCGCAATGTGACGGGCCCGGCCGCCCCCTGTCTCGGCAGCGGCAGGCGAGCCCATGACGATGTCTGATCGGACCGGCTCCGGCGGCGACCCGCCTCCGGTCGATGAGGCCGGCGGGACGCCGGGGATACTCAAGTCCAGCTCGGGAACGGGTGGAGGTCCGGAAGCCGAACGAGCCGGAGGCTGCGCGGAGAGCAGCTCGTCTTTCGACGGCAGATTCGCCCACACGATGCCCCAGACAAGAATCAGCCCCATCACGGACACGATGCCGGCGCTGAATCGCCCGGAAGAATTGGCTGGAGGTGTCGGTGCCATATCCGCTTAAGGATAGGACAAAGCAGGATAAAAATCACTGAAACCAGTCTTTCCTGCACCGGCGAGTGCAGGTGTCACACGGGAGCCCGACGGCCGACTGCGACGGGCGATTCAGCATCGCAGGGACCGCACCGGCAGGCGCGGAAGCCGTAGGTCTACAGCGGCGGGGAGTTAGTTCTCTGGGGTTTCGACGATGTGGTTCTCAAACCGCGTGCAGCCCTCGGCGAGCAGCCGGTTGGTCAGCATCTCACCGGGCCACTCGATCGGAAGATCGGCGGTGAAGACCCAGACGTCGGGGGACGTCCAGACCGGACCATGCTCTTCCGGCAACTCCGGATCGAACAAATCGGTCCAAACGGGCATGTAAACGCCGTTGCCGCATTGGGTGTGGAGATGCACGATCGTGCGCGACCGCACCAAGGGATCCAGCTCTCGCCACACGGCCGCCGTTTCATCGGCCAGGTGGTGCAGCCGCACGGCGTTCTGCGCGTCGAACATCGCGTAGGCCGCATACACCGGGGCTTCGATCGTATCGGGCGCGCGCGCCAATTCCGGGCACTGCTCGACCAACCCGTCCAGAATCGCGCGTCGATGCCGGTCCTCCCAGGAATCCGGAAGCCCGGGGTCCGGCGCCCCGATCACTTCGAACAGCAGAAACGCCGTGTTTTCCACGGGCGGGTGCACGCGCGCGGCGACCGATTGCGCCCGGCGCGAATCAGCGACCGTCGCCAGATGGTCGTGCAGCGCCTGGAGGCTGAGCATTTCCAGCGTGGCATCCGTCAGCAATCGGGACTCCACGCGCACGACCGTGCCGGCCGGCATTTGAAGGTGCCGATGCAGCAAGTCGGCGGTGGCGATCGGATCGATTTTCAACTTGAGCGGGGAAGACAGATTGGCCTGCAACGGCAGTTCGAGGGCGGCAATCGTCGCATAGGAGGGCTTTTCGTCGTCCGGCCCGTCGAGCAGCAAGGTGCAGCTCGCCTCCGCGACCAAATCGAACAGCCATTCCGCCATCTCCTCGTCCAAGGCGGCGAGGACCGTGAGGAGGTCGTGTTCGCGACCTTGCTCCAGAAACGCCTGGAGCGTGTCGATCGCCGCGTCGGTATCGCCGTGATCGTGGCGGCGCGCATTGATGAGATGGATGAGATCCCGCGTGAGCGGATCAGGACGAGACCAGGCTAGCATCGAGACACCTCTGAAACCGAGCGATCTCTCGAGCCCATGTTGCCAAACTTTCTGACCGGGAGCAAGCAGGAAGGCGTTCCGCCGTCGCGAGGGTCGCGCCGGCGCCGCTACTCTCCGATCACCTTCACCAGCACGCGCTTGCGCCGCCTCCCATCGAATTCACCGTAGAAGATCTGCTCCCACGGTCCGAAATCGAGCCGCCCCTTGGTGATCGCCACGATCACTTCGCGTCCCATGATTTGACGCTTCAGGTGTGCGTCCCCATTGTCTTCGCCGGTCTGGTGATGTCGATACGCCGCGCCCTGCGGCGCCAGGCGCTCGAGAAACTCGTCGAAGTCGCGCAGCAAGCCCTGCTCATCGTCGTTGATGTAGACGCTCGCGGTGATGTGCATCGCGTTTACGAGCACCAGGCCCTCCGTCACGCCGCTCTTGGCGACGACGGCTTCCACCTGCGGAGTGATGTTGAGATAGGCGCGACGGGTGCTGGTTTCGAACCAGAGTTCTTCGCGATACGATTTCATGTGCGGCGCTCGCGGGGCATTCTGCCCACCGGACGACGCGAGATTCAAGTGCCGTTTTAGATGTGACCGGCGCTGCAACCGTTTATAATGTCACACCATGACGGCCTCTCTCCGCATGAAGGCGCCCCGCCTTTCCGCCAACGCGCGGACCGTGCTGCGCCAGCGCTATCTGGCCAGAGATCCGGCGGGAAAGATCTGCGAAACGCCGGCCGAGATGTTCCGCCGGGTGGCACGAGATATCGCGGCGGCGGAGTCTCTTTACCCGCCGGCAACGCGCCTGCGCGATGCGGCGCGGCGCTTCTACGAGCTGCTGGCGTCCCGCTGTTTCCTACCGAACTCACCGACGTTGATGAATGCCGCCCGCCCGCTCCAGCAACTGTCGGCCTGCTTCGTGCTGCCGGTCGAGGATTCGCTGGAGTCGATCTTCGACGCAGTCAAGTATCAGGCGCTCATCCACCAGTCCGGCGGCGGCACGGGTTTTTCGTTCAGCCGCCTTCGGCCGGCGAGCGATCGCGTCGGCACGACCAGCGGCGTCGCCTCCGGGCCGGTGTCTTTCATGCGCATCTTCAACATGTCGACCGACGTCATCAAACAAGGCGGCACGCGGCGCGGCGCGAACATGGGTATCCTGCGCGTCGATCATCCCGACATCTTGGATTTCATCGCTTTGAAACAGCAGCCGGGCGAGATGACCAATTTCAATCTGTCCGCCGGCGTCACGGACGCCTTCATGCAGGCGGTCCGCCTGAATCGGCGTTATCCGTTGGTCAACCCCCGAACCGGGGAGACCGTGCGCCGCATTCCGGCCACGCTGGTGTTCGACCGGTTGGTGGAAGCCGCCTGGCAATCCGGCGAGCCCGGCATCGTGTTTCTCGATACCATCAACCGCGCCAACCCCACTCCGCACCTGGGCGCCATCGAAGCCACGAACCCCTGCGGAGAGCAGCCTTTGCTGTCCTACGAATCCTGCACCCTGGGCTCGATCAACGTCAGCCGGTACGTGACCGTGGAAGGCGGCCGCCACGCCATCGATTACCAGCGTCTGGCGGCCGTCATTCCCCACACCGTCCGTTTTCTGGACAACGTGCTCGACCGCACCCGATTTCCCTTCCCCGCCATCGAAACCCATACCAAGCAGACGCGGAAGATCG
This sequence comes from uncultured Nitrospira sp., assembly GCA_964642845.1. Taxonomy (GTDB): domain Bacteria; phylum Nitrospirota; class Nitrospiria; order Nitrospirales; family Nitrospiraceae; genus Nitrospira_D. Next base: position 41,059 of record CAZXRB010000004.1, on the reverse strand, counting down.
GCCTCGGCATCATGGGATTCGCCGATCTCCTGATTCGTCTGGGTATTCCCTACGACACCGAGGAGGCCTTGGAGGTGGGCGGCCAGCTGATGAGCTTTCTCCAGACCCACGCGCATGAGGCCTCCCGCCGGCTGGGTGAGGAGCGCGGGCTGTTTCCCGCCTACAAGGGAAGCCGGCTTCAAGCGCAGGGGCAACCTCGGCGCAACGCCACGGTGACGACCATCGCGCCGACCGGCACGATCAGCATCATCGCGGACTGCTCGGCCGGCATCGAACCGCTCTATGCCATCAGCGTCGTCCACACGATCATGGAAGACATTCGTCTGGAGACGTTTCATCCGGAGTTTTTGAAGCGGGCTCGCGCCCGAGGATTGCCGCTCGACCGGCTTCGCAAAGAAGTGGGCCGCAGCGAATCCATCCAGCACCTGACGCACATCCCGGAGGACCTACGGCGGTTATTCGTCACCGCGCATGACATCAGCCCCTCCCACCATGTGCGGATGCAGGCGACCTTTCAGCGCTACAGCGACAGCGGCGTGTCGAAAACCATCAATCTGCCGGCGAGCGCCACGACGAAGGATGTCGCCTCGGCGTTTCTCCTCGCGCACGAACTGGGCTGCAAGGGGCTCACCGTCTATCGGGCCGGCAGCCGTGAAAACCAAGTGCTGGCCTGCACCCATGTGCAATCGTGCTGAGAGGCCGCTGGCCGGTGGAATTCCCTCACGAAATTGACACCTCCCGAGGTTGGTGATAAGTACTTTCCCAGGTTCAAGGGTCCGACTATGCTCGTCACAGGGAGGTGTTCGATGTTCGCTGTTGCAGGAGGCCCGCGTGTCGCCGGAAGTCCCTGGATGTGGACGCTCCTCTTCGCTCGCCAACCCGAACCGGATTTGGAATTTACCGAAGAGGAATTGGAGCAAACGACGAACGTCCGCTCGACCTCTCCCATGAAATCACCGAAGAAATCAGGCGGTCGTCCGCTGCTGTGGATTCTGCTGTTGCTGTTGGTCGGAGGAGGCGTGTACGTCGCCATGGAACCGGAAATGATCACCGACCTCCTGGGCCCGCTGCTTGGTGAGTCGCCGATGCCGGCGCCCCAGCCTCCGATCGCGGGACGGCCCGCGCCGGCACCTCCGGCCACGGGCGCCGCGCCTCAATCTACACCGGGCACGCCGCCGGCGCCGCCTGTTCCCACGCCGCAAGCCTCAACACCGGCACCGGCACCAGCGCCGGCGCCGGTCCCCGCTCCCACGCCAAGCGCACCGACCG
>CAZXRB010000004.1:0-39779 GCA_964642845.1 uncultured Nitrospira sp. | reverse complement strand
CCTGTCGTCACGGCCAGCCCCTTGTTCGGGGAAGGACAGAAAGTGACGGCCACGCTCAATCCGGCGACACCAGGCGATACGGTGACGTTGACGCAGGATTCGGCGGGCACCAAACCCGGCCCGGCCGTGCACCCCGGCGTCACATTGACCATTCTCGATGGCGAGCTGCAGCCGGGGGGCTGGGTCTATTCTGTACGCACCGACGACGGCGCGAAAGGATGGATCCCGGAGAAGCGGCTGAGGTTGAAGCCGTAATCGATCCTCCGCGTCGAGACGATCCCACAGAGGGCGGCGGCACGCAGCCAGTGCCGCCGCCCTCTGTGCTATAATCCGCCCTCTTTACAACATGGCGGCGGGAACGATGCAAGCGATCATCTTTGACTTCGACGGAATCATTGCGGACACCGAGCCGCTGCACTTCGAAGGCCTGCGGCGTACCCTGGCCGAAATCGGCATCACCCTGACCGAGACCGACTACTACGCCAACTATTTGGGCTTTGACGATCGGGGTTGCATTCTCGAAGCCTTACGGACGCACGGTCGGCCGGCCGATCCGTCGCTGGTACAGGACCTGCTGCGCAGGAAAGCCGCCGCCTATCTGGCCTCGATTCAGAATCATCTGGTGATCTTCCCGGGGGTCCGGCCGTTCGTCGAAGAGGCGGCTGCCCTCTATCCCTTGGCCATCGCCTCGGGCGCCTTGCGGCCGGAAATCGAACTGATTCTTGAACAGGCGGGCATCCGCAAGGCCTTTCGCCACATCACCAGCGCGGAAGACGTCGCGCACGGCAAACCGCACCCGGAACCGTTCCTTCACGCCCTCGCCGGGTTGAACCGCAGCGAACGCCGGTCGGCCATCTCGCCCGGCGCCTGCCTCGTCATCGAGGATTCGTTGCCTGGCATTCGCGCGGCCAAAACAGCCGGCATGAAGGTGCTGGCGGTGGCCAATACCCATACCGTGCAGGACCTGCACGAAGCCCACGCCATCAGCCATGGGCTCGATCAGACCAACCTGGCGGAGCTGCGCGCGCGGTTGTGGCCGGCGTGAAGGACGAATCGCCATGAGAATTTGTTCCCTGGTTCCCGGCGCAACGGAAGTGGTGGCCGAATTGGGCCTCGCCGACTACCTCGTCGGCATCAGCCATGAATGTGATTTTCCACCCGCCGTGCGACAAATTCCCGTCATGGTGGAACCGGTGGTCGCCCCCGCGGCGTCGAGCCGTGAAATCGACCGGCAGGTCAAGACCTTGGTGGCAGACGGCCACCGTCTCTATCGATTGAACGAAGCGGCCTTCCGCAAAGCGCGTCCCGATCTGGTGCTGATCCAAGACCTCTGCCATGTCTGCGCCGCCACCCCGGACCAGTTGCGCCGTGTGATCGAGACGCTCCCGACACGCCCACAGATCCTCACGCTCAATCCCTCCTCTCTGGAAGAGGTGATCACCGATGTCGAACGGATCGGAGCGGCAACCGGCCGTCCGGAAGCCGGCCGATCCTTGGCCCGTACCTTGCGGGACCGCTTGGCCCGAGTCCGGCGGGCCAATACCCCGTCGCGGCCGCGCGTGGTCTGTTTGGAATGGCTTGCGCCCTTGTACGTCGCCGGTCATTGGGTGCCGGAGATGGTCGCATTGGCCAGTGGTCAGGACGTGCTGGGCGTCGCCCGTTCCCCCTCGCGTGAAACCACGTGGCAGGAAGTCGAGGCCGCGCGGCCGGACGTCATCATCGTGATGCCCTGCGGCTATTCGGTCGGGCGGACGGTCCAGGAACTGTCGCGCAGGGAATCCGAACATGAAGAATGGCGGCAGGCGCTCCATCGCTGGCCGGCCATGTATGCCGTGGATGCCGCCTCCTATTTCAGCCGGCCCGGCCCTCGACTCGTGGAGGGCGTGGAGCTGCTGGCTGCCATCTTCCGGCCGGAGCCGGCGCGTTCACCGGATCCGCGGCGCGCGATCAACCTGCACGCGGCGCTCGCGGGGAGCCATGCATGACCCCCGCTGAAGCACAAGCCCACTGCACCGCCTACACCAAGCACAGCGGCAGCAACTTTTACTATTCCTTTCTCTTTCTGTCCAAGCCGCGCCGCGAGGCAATGTACACGGTCTACGCCTTTTGCAAAGCCGTGGATAGCGCGGTCGACGAGCCGCCCGTCGGCAGCCATCCCAAGGAAGAACTCGCGCGCTGGCGCAGCGAACTGGACGCGGTCTACCAGGGCACGCCGACCTCCCCGATCGCCGTCAGTCTGGCGCACCACGTGCGCGCCCTGGCGATTCCCAAAGCCTACTTCGAAGAGCTGATCAAAGGCGTCGAGATGGACCTGGACCATCACCGCTATGTGACCTTCGACGAACTGTCCCTCTACTGCTATCGCGTGGCGTCGGTCGTGGGCCTCATTTGCCTGCACATCTTCGGCGTGACCTCGGCCCGGGCCCAGGATTACGCCGTCGCGCTCGGCATGGCGTTTCAATTGACGAACATTCTCCGCGACCTCGGCACCGACGCGGCACAGGGACGGATCTATCTGCCTTTGGAGGATCTTCGCGCCTGCCGCTATCCCGAAAAAGCCCTGCTCGCCCGGACCTATTCGCCGGAGTTCACCGCGTTGATGCGCCAAGAGGCGGTCCGGGCGCGGCACTACTACGACAAGGCGCAGGCCGCTCTCTTGGGACTCTCCCGTCGCGAGCGCAAGGCCCTGACCGTAGCGGAAATCATGCGCGGCATCTACAGCCGAATCCTGACGGAGATCGAACGGACCGACTATCGCGTCTTCGGCCCGCGCATCAGCCTCTCCACGTCCCGGCGACTGGCGATCGCACTGGGCATCTGGCTCCGCTCTCGGTTCGCGTGACAGCCCCACCTTCTGCATCCGCGCTCATTCTCGGCGCCGGCCTCGCCGGCCTGGCCACCGCCTACCACTTGCAGCGGGGCGGCTGCCGCGTCACCGTCCTGCACCACCCGTCCTGGGACGAGCCGGCCGGCGGCAACCCCGCAGAATCTGTCTCGGTTCTCTTCGGCTGTTACCACGAGACCTGGCGCCTGCTGCGGGAGCTGGGCACCTTCCCGTCAGGCAAGACCGCCGTTCCGATTGAATTCGAACTGCCTCATGCGCGACGGGCCGCCTACCGTCCGCGACCGCTGCCCGGGAAACTGCACTGGCCGGCGAGTGTGCTGACCTTCACCGGACTCTCATGGCACGACCGCTGGAATCTGTTTTCGCAGGTGGAGCAGCTGTGGGAAGGCGCCGAATCGCTCCCGGCTGATCTCGAGAGCCGCGTAGCCGACGAGTGGCTCGCCTCGCTAAGGCAGAGCCCGGAGGCGCGGAAGACCATCTGGAATCCGCTGGCCCGGCTGGTCACCGGAAACGCCCTCACCGTGGTCTCCGCTGCCGTCTTTGCCCGTACATTGTCGGCCATTTTTCTGCAGCACGCCTCCGACGCGCGGGCGATCGTGGCACATGACGTCTTGTGCAGCCGCCTTCTTCGGCCGCTCGAGAGCGGCCTCTTACAGGCAGGCGTGCGGATCAGATGTGACGAGCGGCCTCCTCAGCTGCGCTTCACTCATGATCGGCTGGCGGAAGTACAGCTCAGCGACCACACCACCATCCAGGCTGATTGGTATGTCGCCGCAGTCCCCCACCGCCTCTTGCCGGCCCTGTTGCCCGAGCGCCTGCTCACCCGCTATGCCTATTTCGCGCACATCGCCGAGCTCCGTGAGGTGCCTCGCCTCGCCGTCGAACTGGCTGTTCGAACGGCCCGCCCATGCCCGAGGCTCGTGCTTTCTTCCGAGGGCCCCTTCCATCAACTGACCGCGGTTCCTTCCGGATCGAACGAGGCGGTGGTGCGGGTGTCGGCGACGGGAGATTCGCCTCTGGCGGCTTTGAAAGAAGAAGAACTGACGGAACGTGCACGGGCGCTGGTGCAGCGCCTGCTGCCAGAGGTGGAACGAGACTTGATCCGCCCCCTTGCTGCCATACAGGACGCCCCCCTATCGCTCTCCCCGGGAGCGGCCTTGCTTCGGCCGATCCAGCGGAGCCCGATTCACAACATGGTGCTCGCCGGCGCCTGGACCGATACGGGATGGCCTCCTCAGATCGAAAGCGCGCTGCTCAGCGCCCGGCGATGCGCGGAAGCGATCGGTGTCCGGTCTGCCAGCACGCCAAGCAGATGATATGAGAGGAGCCTTGAGACGGGCCCGCAGAGCCCGAGCGACCACGCCCGCGCTGCACGGGCTGTCCGCCATCCATGCAATGCGCGACACGTGCCTGGCGGCGAAAGGCTACCAGGTGGAATAGCTACGGCGAACTGGCCCGCAGGTAACACTGATCCTCCAATCGTTCGCCTCCGAGATACGTGGCAATCACCATCCATTCCCGCCGGGCATCGGTCAAACCGACATAAAAAGTTCCTTCCAGCAGAAACGGGTAGACGCTAAAGACTGTGGATAGAACCGGAGCCGACTTCCGGTCCATGGGGAGCGAGGCTGCCACATAGGTGCCGCCGGTGCGCTCGAACTTGTCCGGCGTGGCGAGCAGCGGCGACAGGTCCTGCCAACTGGCCTGTTCCAGCACCGAACTGTCCGCGGCAAAGACATACAGACTGTCGCTCGGCGCGCCTTTCATGCAGAAGGTCGTCTTCACAACCAGATCCTGGGTGCCGTCGTTGTTCAAGTCCAGCACGGCCTGATCCAGACTCGAACAGTGTCTGGTCTTCGGACCCTGGCCCTTCAATTCGACCGGCGTCCATTGCACCGTTCTCAGAAGGTCGCCATTCGGCGTCAGACGCGGACCAAAGAACTTGGCCACCTGCTCACAGAGCGGCATGGCCTTGGCGGCCGCGACCTCGACCGTGGTCGCACCAGCCAGCGACGAGTGCCCCAGAAGCAACCCCATGACCGCCACAACACGATGGCCTGTCCTGTACATTGACAACCTGCTCCGACGCTCCTAAGATGCCGCCAATTTTCTGGTCCTATTCAATCATGACCGCCACGACCCTCCAAGATCTTGCCAAATCCCTTCACAACTGCCAGCGGTGCAAGCTCGCCAAGCTCGGCCGCACGCAGGTCGTCTTCGGCGTCGGCAACCCGCACGCGAGCATCATGTTCGTAGGCGAGGCGCCCGGCTTCAATGAAGATCAAAAAGGCGAACCGTTCGTCGGCGCGGCCGGCAAGCTGCTGAACGACCTGCTGGCTTCGGCCGGCCTCTCACGCGATCAAATCTACATCGCCAATGTGATCAAATGCCGGCCGCCGAACAACCGCGATCCCGAGCCGGACGAAGTGGAGACCTGCAAGCCGTTTCTCATGCAGCAAATTCAACTGATCCGGCCGAAGCTGGTCTGCACGCTGGGCAATTGGGCCACGCAAACGCTCCTGGAGCGGAAAGTGGGCATTACGAAAGTGAAGGCGCAAGCCTTCTATATGAAGGATTTCGTGATCTTCCCCCTCCTTCATCCCGCCGCGGCGCTGCACCAAGGCAACCTGCTCGATACGCTGAAGGACGACTTCAAGAAGCTGAAGGAATTCCTCGACCGCCACACCAAGCCCGTGGAGCCAAGTCCCTCAGCCGCCGCTCCCACCGCACCAACCCTCCAGATCGATCCGCCCCAGCCCGCGCAGATGGATCTGTTCGGCTAGAACATACACCGCACATCGACGATGGCGACATCTTCCTTTTTGATCGACGGACCGACCACATGCGGCTGGTATTTCGCCAGCTTGATGACTTCCTTGGTCGCATAGCCGCCGGTGTCTGGTTCTCACACCCAGCACCAAACGCTTGTACCTGATACCGGGCGCCGCTATCTTTGTCCAGCACGGCTGGCGCAAACCAACCTCTCATCACGTCTTCGCCTGACGTCCTCGGCGGGACCCCTGTCTTTGCAGGAACTCGCGTGCCCGTCCAGACCCTCATCGCCCATTTGGAAGGCGGGGAAACGATCGACGACTTTCTGAAAGGATTCCCCACCGTCACACGCGGGATCAAGTGATCGCCTTTCTTGAAGAAGCCCAGACTCGCACGCTCACCAAAGCGCTGTAAGAATTCTGCTCGACAAGCGCATTGACCGGACGTTCTCGAAAGAATTGATGCTTATCATCAGATTGTTTTGGTCGCATGCGATGCAGATTTGCATCGCCATCACGAGGTGATTACAATGTGACCTCATAGGAGGTTCGCGTGAAAGCCCAACTCGTTCGCATCGGTAATTCCCGAGGCATCCGCCTCCCGAAAACGCTGCTTCAGGAAGCACAGCTCGGAGATGAAGTCGAATTGAAGGCTGAACCGGGCCGTATCTTGATTTCAAGAGCCGCTCGACCACGTGCTGGTTGGGCCGACGCTGCCCGGCGGATGCGAGAGCAGAACGATGATCGCCTCCTCGACCCGCCTACACCAACTCGTTTTGATAAGGAAGAGTGGGCGTGGCGGTAGATCACCTGGTAGCCGCTCGCGGTGATGTCTACCTCGTTGATCTTGATCCTACACGAGGCAGTGAAATACGGAAAACAAGACCATGCCTGGTCGTTTCACCCGATGAGCTCAATCAGCATTTGCGAACTGTGATCGTGGCACCGATGACCACGGGAGGGCAAGCTTACCCTGGCGGGTGCGCTGCCGTTTTCGTGATCGAGCAGGCTTTATTGCAATAGATCAGCTACGGACGGTCGATAGCGAGCGCCTTGTCAGGCGACTCGGACGGATCGCACCTAGTACCCTTATGGCAATCCTGGGAATCCTGCAGGAAATGTTCACACCATAGGGATTTCGAAATGCTAACCCACATTACTCATGACGGTTGGTCGCGAATTCGCTGAGCCGCATCGGGAGACGGTCCAACAAGCTCACCGTCCTGATCGGATCGAAGGACCGGCGCGCGGAGCCCTCAGGACCTGAGGCCTACTCGTGCAGTGAGTACAAAGGGCGCGCCCACCGACCGAAGGCCTGTCGTAGCAGGCGGATCGCAAGGTGCAGCAGAAGAGCTTATGATTAATGCGGCCTAGGGTTTCGGCTGAGCGGCGGATGATGCATTCAGATCTTCGGACTTACCGCCCTCTTCTTCCTCCGGCTTTTCTTCTTCCGGCACCTCGAACCACTGCACCAGCATGTCGTCCCACCAGGCTTCGGTAACGTCTTCGCCGGGGTCGGTGCCGAGAAACGCGACATCTTCCTTTTTGATCGACGGACCGACCAAGTGGGGCTGGTGTTTCGCCCGTTCGATGACTTCCTTGGTCGCATACCCGCCTATGATCCACGTATCCGGGTCGGCCCGGCGGGACTTGTAGGCTTTCAGGCTGATCTTGAGATACATGAAGATCTGCTGCTGCACGGGATCGGCCACGCCGGTCTGCGTCAGGCTCAAGGTTTTCTCGATTTTCTTGCGCCAATGCCGGTCGTCATACCGCGACGTGATCAGCTGGAGCATTTTCTTTCCCCACTCGGCATCAAGCGGCATGTGATGACCTCGATCCCTTCCGGCTTCGGCGATTAGGCGTTCAAATGCTGTTTGAAAAACTTCAGCGCTCTCGCCCAGGCATCCTTGGCCGCCTCCGGGCGGTAAACGGACTTATCGACGTCCCGGAAAAAGGCGTGCGGCGCGCCAGGATACGTCTTGATCTCCCCCGGCTTGTTGTATTTCTTCAAGGCCGCAGCCAGCCGCTGCACATCCGCCTTCGTAATCCAGCCGTCGTCCTCTCCGTAAATGTAGAGAATGGGACACGCCAGCTTCTGCAGCGGCGTATCGGGGTTGGGCACCTGGCCGTAAAACGGCACCGCCGCCTTGAGGTCCTGATTTACGCACGGGAGCATCAGTGCATAGGAGCCGCCCATGCAGAAACCGGTTACGCCGATTCTCCCCGCATCCACCTCCGGGACCGAGCGGAGATAGACCACCGTCGCGTTCAGATCCTTCAAACCGTCCTCTTGCCGCAACGTATTCATCAATTTGCCGGCTTCACCGGGATCGGTCGTCAACGCGTGGCCGAGGCGCGAATACAGGTCCGGCGCGATGGCTACATAGCCCTCCGCCGCATACCGTTTGGTGATATCCTTAATATGGTCGGTGAGCCCCCACCATTCCTGAACGACAATGATGGCCGGCCGCTTTTCTTTCACCTGAGGCGCGGCCACGAAGGCCCGCACGGTCACGTCGCCGCTGGGATACTGCACCGTCGTTTCTCTGATCGTGTCAGCCATACGTCACCTCCAATTCCGTAAGAATTGGATCATTGGTCCATTCTTCATTGATCCATTGAATCAATGATGCAATGAAACAATCGTCAAGTCTTCTTAATTCCCCGCCACCATCATTTCTACGATTTTGAGCGTCGGGCTGGCGATTCGGCCACGGAACACCAGATCGCTGCCGACCACTTCGATATCCTTGAACATTTGTTTCAAATTGCCGGCGATGGTGATTTCTTCCACCGGATAGGCCAGCTCGCCGTTTTCGATCCAGAACCCGCAGGCGCCGCGCGAATAATCGCCGGTCACCATATTGATCCCGAATCCGATCAACTCGGTCACATAGAGCCCCTCCTTGACGGAAGCGATGATCTCGGCCGCCGTCCTGGTCCCCGGCACCAGATAAAAATTCGTGGGGCCGACCGAAGGACTCTCGCCGACGCTGCGCGAGGCGTTGCCGGTCGAAGGCAGGCCGAGCTTCTTGCCGGAATAGGTATCGAGCAGATAACTCTTCAACACGCCGCGCTCCACAATCGTGTTCTTCCTGGTTGGCAAGCCTTCCCCGTCGAAGGGACGCGATCCCAAGCCACCCTCCATCCGGCCGTCATCATAGATGGTGATGAGATCGGAGGCGATCCGCTGGCCCAATTGGTCGAGCAGGAACGACGCGCGCTTGTAAAGGCCGTAGCCGGAAACCGCGCTGCAGAGGTTGGCCAGCAAGCTGCCGGCGGTCTCTTGGTCGAACACGACCGGTACCCGTTTGGTCGCAATCTTGCGCGCGCCCAGCCGGCGCACGGCCCGCCGCGCCGCTTCCTGACCGATGGATTCCGCCGACCCCAGCCGCGCGAACTTCCGCTGCACTTCGTACCAGGCATCCCGCTGCATGGCGCTGGTGCCCGGCTCCGTCGCGATGGGCGACACGGACAGCGAGAAACTGGAACTCTTGTAGGACCCCACGAACCCGTGACTGTTCGCCAGCACCACCGCGCCGGACGAGGAATCGAACTCGGCGCCCTCCGAGTTGGTCACACGCGGATCGGCGGCAAAGGCGGCGGCTTCCCCGCGCTTGGCGAGATCGATCTGTACGTCCATGTCCAATCGCGTGTCGTCATACAAATCGAGGTCCGGCCAATCCTTGGCCATGTGAGCGGCTTCCGGCAGCCCGGACACGGGATCTTCCACCACGGCCTTGGCCAAGGTACAGGTCTCCGACACGAGCCGGTCCAACGACTCCCGGGAAAAGTCGGACGTCGAAGTCGTCGCCGACCGCGTCCCGACGAATACCCGCAGCCCCAGTCGCTTCTCCCGCGCCTTCGTCAACCGATCGACGACTCCGACACGCACTTGCACGGAGAAGGTCTCGCCGTCCGCCACGACAATGTCCGCCTCCGTGGCGCCGCCGGCCTTGGCCTTGGCCAGCACGTCCGCGGCCAGGTCCGCATAGCCGTTGGCCGCTTCTACCGACATTCCTGTTTGTTGCCGTTGGAGCATGTCCGTTTCCCGTCAAACGTCAAGCGTCATACGGGCCGACCTTTTTTGATTGACGGCTGACGAATGGCGCTCGCCCTACCCCTGTGTCCCGCCGACGGTGATTTCATCGATCTTGATCGTCGGCAGTCCTACACCGACCGGCACCGATTGTCCCTCTTTGCCGCAGGTGCCGATGCCGTTGTCCAGCTTCAGGTCATGGCCGACCATCGACACCTTGGTCAGAATTTCCGGACCGTTGCCGATCAACGTCGCCCCTTTGACGGGCCTGGTGACCTGCCCCTCCTCAATGAGATAGGCTTCGCTGGCCGAAAACACGAACTTGCCGTTCGTGATGTCGACTTGGCCGCCGCCGAACGAGACGGCGTAGAGCCCCTTCTTGACCGATCGAATAATGTCCTGAGGGTCCGACTCACCGGCCAGCATAAAGGTATTCGTCATGCGCGGCAGCACGACGCTCTGATAGCTTTCGCGCCGGCCATTGCCTGTCAGTGGAATTCCCATGAGCCGGGCATTGAGCTTGTCGGTGATGTAGCCGCGCAGAATGCCTTTCTCGATCAGTGTCGTACAGCTCGTGGGCGTACCTTCGTCGTCCATATTGAGGGACCCGCGCCGGAACGGCAGCGTTCCGTCATCGACGATCGTGCAAACCTCGGACGCCACCCGTTTGCCGATCAAGCTGGAAAAGGCCGACGTTTTTTTGCGATTGAAGTCCGCTTCCAAACCATGGCCGATGGCTTCGTGCAGCAGGATACCGGGCCAGCCGCCGGCCAGCACAACCGGCATCACCCCCGCCGGCGCGTCGACGGCGGACAGATTGAGAATCGCCTCGCGGGCCGCTTCGCGCGCATAGTCCAAATGATGCTCGCGGTAAAATTCGAATCCCACCCGTCCGCCCCCGCCGAAACTCCCCACCTGCCGATTGCCGTTGTCCTCGGCGATACAGGTCACCTGCAGGCGAGACAGTGGCTGCACATCGCCGATCAGCGTCCCGTCCGACGTGGCGACCACCACGACCTTATATTCCGTGTTAAAGGACGCCATGACGTTCTTGATCCGCGGATCGTACCGGCGGGCTTCGGCGTCGATGGCATTCAACAGCGCCACCCGGTCGGCGGTCGCCACTTCCACCTGGGCTCGCTCTAATGGATAGAGATCCCGCGTGGGCCGCCGATGAGCAGGCACCGGGACACCCTGATGCCCCTTGGACGTATGGGCGATGTAACAGGCGGTGTCGGCGGCGATCTCCAGATCTTTTCGCGTCAGCTCGTCGGAATAGGCGAAGCCGGTTTTTTCACCCGCCGTCGCCCGCACGCCCACGCCCTGGGAGATGCTTTTCGACGCCCGCTTGACGATCCCCTCCTCCATCGACACGGACTCGGAGATCCGCGACTCGAAATACAAATCCGCATAGTCGATATCCCGCGCGCTCAGCCGATCGAGCGCCTGGTGCGCCTCGCGCTCCGTCAGGCCGAAATTCGCCAAATGGACCAGTTCCGCCATGAGCAGGCATCCTCTTCGACTCGTCGAATGAGCGCAAAGTATAGCCGATCCTTTTCGGGAGCCGCAATGCGCTGGTGCGACGCCGTGACAGTCCTAAGTAGTTTCCTACTTATCGTTTGACATTCCCTACCCCTGCCAGTAGACTTTGCTCGCCTACCAGTCTGACCTTCTGAAAGGACTGCAGCCGGATTGTATGGCACAGACGCCGACTTCAAGCCTTGACCACCTCTCCGAAACCGAGCTGACCGCCAAGCTAGAGCCCGATCTGCTCCCCAAGCACGTGGCCGTGATCATGGACGGGAACGGACGGTGGGCGGAACTGCGCGGACTGCCTCGTATCGCCGGGCATCGGGAAGGGATCAATTCCGTCCGCGAAATGATCACCCAATGCCTCGAACTGGGTATTCAGGCGCTCACCATCTATGCGTTTTCGCAGGAGAACTGGAACCGGCCCACGCAGGAAATCAGCGCGCTCATGGGTTTGCTGGAGCATTATCTCTCCACGGAGCGCGCGAGCTTGATCGAGCAGGGCGTCCGCTTCCGCACGATCGGCCGCTTGGAGCTGCTGCCGGAATCCGCCCAATACTGGGTCCGCACCACCGAGAAGGAGACGGCGCATCTGAGCAAGATGGCGTTGACCGTGGCGCTGAGCTACGGCGGGCGGGCGGAGCTCGTGGACGCCGTGCGCGCGCTGCTGACCGACGTGCGATCCGGCGCCATTCAACCGGATCAAATTGATGAAGGGCTGCTCCAGCAGCACCTCTATACTCATCCACTGCCCGATCCTGATTTGCTGATCCGCACGAGCGGAGAGACCAGGATCAGCAATTTCCTGTTGTGGCAGCTGGCTTATACCGAACTGTACTTCACTCCGACCCTGTGGCCGGACTTCCGGCGGCGCGAGTTTCTCCTGGCGCTGCTGGAATACCAGCGGCGGGAACGCCGGTTCGGCCGGGTCCTCAGCACCGTGTCCTCCTGATGCCCGCGGCAGGGTCGGGCATGGCAGCTCCCACACCCAAGCCCCCTTCACAGCCCGTCGTCCCTTCTCCACGTCGGCGATTTGACGTGCGCCGTGTGTACACCGCTGCACTGCTGGCGCCGGCGATTTACGCCATCATCCGCTACTTGCCCGCCTGGTGTTTCACCCTGCTGGTGATCACCGGCGGCTGTCTGGCGCTGTATGAGCTCTATCGCATGACATTCACCCGCCGGCAACCTCCCGAGCTCATGGTCATTGGCTTGGCCGCGGCGGCGTTGGTGATCGGTCACTCCCATGTGCCCCTGCCGCTCGGCGACCTGCTGCTGCTCAGCACCGTCGCGGTGGTGGTAGCCATGCTCATCTCGCGGTCTTCTCCAGAGCACCGCGTCACGGACGCATCGGTGACACTCTTCGGCGTGCTCTACATCGGGTTGACGCTCGGATCGCTGGTCGCGACACGCGCGTTGCCTGCCGGGGAATGGCTCGTGCTGTTTGTCGCGTTGGTCACCTGGGCGGGAGACACCGGCGCCTACTACACGGGAAGCCTCTGGGGCACGCATTTGCTGGCGCCCCGCGTGAGCCCCAAGAAAACGGTGGAGGGACTGGTCGGCGGCCTCGGCCTCGCCCTTATCACGTCACTGCTTGCCCGCATCACGTTCGTGCCGCAGCTGACGTGGTGGGACGCGCTGCTCCTCGGCGTGCTGCTGACGGCAGCCGGTTTGGTGGGCGATCTCTGCGAATCCGCCATGAAACGCAGCGTGGGCGTCAAGGATTCGGGCGGCCTCCTCCCCGGCCATGGCGGCATGCTGGATCGACTGGACAGTCTCTTGTTCACCGCCCCGGCGTTCTACTACTATATCGCTCACGTCCGCGGCCTCGCGCCGCCGGCATAAGGAGACGCTATGAAGACGATTGTCATCCTCGGCTCCACCGGGTCGATCGGCACGAACACGCTGGACATCGTGCAGCGCTTCCCGCAGGAGTTCCAGGTCGCCGGGCTCACCGCGGGCGGCAATATCGAGAAGCTGGAAGAGCAGATACGGACGTTCAAGCCGAGGCTTGTGGCCGTCTCCTCCGAGGCTTCCGCCGAAGCGCTCCGCGCCCGTTGTGCCGACCTGCCGGTCAAAATTCTTGCGGGCGAGGAGGGTATCGCGCAGGTCGCCGCCATGCCGGGTGCGGAATTGGTGATTTCGGCCATCGTGGGAGCCGCGGGCCTCGTGCCGACCCTGGCCGCCATCCGGAGCGGCAAGCACATCGCGTTGGCCAACAAGGAGCCGATGGTGATGGCGGGGAAACTCATGCAGGAGGAGGCGCGCAAACATGGCGTGCGCATTTTCCCGGTGGACAGCGAGCACAGCGCCATCTTTCAATCTCTCGAGGGGCACCGGCTCGTCGATGTGCGCCGTCTCATTCTCACGGCTTCGGGCGGCGCCCTCTGGACGCTGACGAAGGACGAACTGCAGGACGTGACGCCCGAGCGCGCGCTGCAGCACCCCAATTGGAAGATGGGATCGAAGATCACCATCGATTCGGCCACGCTGATGAACAAGGGCTTGGAGGTTGTGGAGGCTCGCTGGCTATTCGACATTCCAGAGTCGCGTATCGACGTTTTGATCCATCGCGAAAGCATCATTCACTCGCTGGTCGAATACGAAGATCGCTCCATGATCGCCCAATTGGGCTTGCCCGACATGCGCACCCCCATTTCCTACGCGATGCGGTACCCCGAGCGCATGCCCTTGGACCTCCCGTCGCTGGACCTCACCGAAGTGGGGAAACTGACCTTTTGCAAGCCGGACTATGACCGCTTCCCCTGCCTCCAACTCGGGTACGAGTCCCTCAAAATCGGCGGCAGCATGCCGGCTACCATGAATGCCGCCAACGAGGTGGCGGTCGAGGCCTTTTTGAACGGCGGCATCCGCTTTGTCGAAATCGCGGGCGTGATTCGCAACACGATGGACGCCCACACTCCCCGTGAAATTGCCTGCCTTGACGACGCGTTGGAGGCGGACCGTTGGGCCAGGGAAACCGCCGAGTCCTTTGTGCACACCTTGTCCCGGTAGAGAGTCGCCGTGGATTTTGCAATTCCCGGAAGGAATGTTAGAGTAAGGCTCCGCCTGTTCATCACGGAGCACGATCTATGAGCTTGTCGGCTTTCACCTGGTCCCCCGATACCGTCTGGGTGTTGATGCAGAAAGCCTGGTGGTTTCTCGTGGTCTTGGGGGTGTTGGTCGCCTTCCACGAATTGGGACACTTCCTCGCCGCCCGCTGGGTCGGCGTCAAAGTGCTCAAATTCTCGTTGGGGTTCGGGCCGAAGCTCATCGGCCGCCAGATGGGCGAAACGGAATATCTGGTCTCGGCCGTCCCGCTCGGCGGCTACGTCAAGCTGTTCGGCGAGGACGAGACCGAAGCGACGACCGCGGAAGACCGCCGCCGCTCCTTTGCCCATCAAACGCTTTGGGGCAAGGTTTTGATCGTCGCCGCCGGTCCGGGCTTCAACTTCATTCTTGCCTACCTGATTTTCGCCGGATGGCTGTCGACCGGCTCACCGCTCTTCGTGCCGACGTTTCGCGACTTGAGCGCCGACGTCGAAGCGCTGGTTCCCGGTTCGCCCGCCGCCCGGGCCGGCATGGAAATCGGCGACCGCGTCGTCAAGGTGAACGGCAAGGATATTTCGACGAAGACTGAGCTGCTGGACGCGGTCGCGAAGAGCAACGGCCAGCCGCTTGCTCTGGAGATCCGGAGGGATGGACACAGCAAATCGTTGACCGTCACGCCGGTGGCGCCTCCAGGTGAGACCGTGCCCGGCGAGGAGGTCCTCTACACCATCGGCCTCGAAGAGACGCCCCCTTTAGTCACCTCGGTCATGCACGGCTCGCCGGCGGCGGCGGCCGGATTTCAACCGGGCGACCGCGTTGTCGCCATCGAGGGCCAGCCGATCTACACCTGGGCGCAAATGACGACCCACGTGAAGGAACATCCCCAGAAGCCGCTGCGAGTCGAGGTATTGCGCAATGGGCAGCGGGTCGCTCTGACGGTGACGCCGGGAGTGGAGAAAGTCACGGTCAACGGCCAGACCGTTGAGGTCGGCAAGATCGGCATCTCGGGTCCCGGCCGCTCGCTGATGCGGTCCGATAATCCGCTGGAAGCCCTGTATCACGGTGCGCAGGCCACATGGGGATGGACCGAGCTCACAACCATCGGGCTTTATAAAATGATCGTGGGCGACATTTCGAGCAAGAATATCGGAGGGCCGCTCACCATTGCCAACATTTCGGGGGAAGCCGCGTCTCAAGGCGCCTCCAGCGTGGTGTTCCTCATCGCCATTTTGAGCATCAACCTCGGTGTCTTGAACCTCCTGCCCATCCCGATTCTGGACGGAGGGCACTTGCTCTTTTTCCTGATTGAAGGCATTCTGCGCAAGCCGCTCGGCGAGCGGCAGCGGGAACTGGCTCAGCAGGTCGGTCTGGTGCTGCTGGTCGGCGTGATGATCTTTGCCTTTTGGAACGATCTGGAGCGCATTTTCTTGAAGTAAGGCGGCGCAGGCGTTCTTGTCCACAACCATCCGTATGACCGCAACCATCAATCTTGCCTTTTCTTCTTCCGTCGGGTGACGGCCGGCCGCTCGCACACCGCCATGCGCACGTCTCAATTGCTCATTCCGACCTTGCGGGAAGATCCCGGCGAAGCCGAGACCGTCAGCCATCGGCTGATGCTGCGCGCGGGACTGATTCGCAAGGTCGCCGCCGGGATCTACACCTATCTCCCCCTGGGCTTGCGCGTCATCCGCAAGGTGGAGCAGATCATCCGCGAGGAGATGAACCGAGCGGGCGCGCAGGAACTGCTCATGCCGATGGCGTCTCCCGCCGAGCTCTGGAAGGAAACCGGCCGGTGGGACTTCTACGGCAAGGAACTCCTCCGGTTCAAAGATAGGCACGAGCGCGATTTTTGCCTTGGGCCGACTCACGAGGAGGTCATCACGGATTTGTTTCGGCGCGAGGTCAATAGCTATCGACAACTGCCGCTCAATTTCTATCAAATCCAAACCAAGTTCCGTGATGAGATCCGCCCCCGCTTCGGCTTGATGCGCGGCCGCGAATTTCTGATGAAGGATGCGTACAGCTTCGACCGTGATGAGGCGGGCGCGCGGGCGAGCTATCAAAAAATGTACGACGCCTACCATCGGATTTTTACCCGGTGTGGATTGACGTTTCGGGCGGTCGAAGCAGACACGGGACTCATCGGCGGCACATCCTCACACGAGTTCATGGTATTGGCGGACACCGGAGAGGAAACGATCGTCTACAGCGACCAGGGTACCTTCGCGGCCAACGTGGAGCGGGCCGAGGTCCTGCCGCCCGAGCGGGCCGACACGGAGCCCGAACGTCCTCTGCGTGCTGTCAGCACGCCCAATTGCCGGAGCATCGAGGAAGTCACCGCGTTCTTGAAGGCCCCTCCTCAACGATTGGTCAAGACGCTCCTGTACCAGGCGGGCAAAGACACCGTCGCCGTGCTCGTGCGAGGCGACCACGCGGTGAACGAGGTCAAGCTGAAGAAGCTGTTGGGCGTGCCCGAGATCGAGCTCGCCGGACCGGCGACGGTGGAATCCGTAACGGGCGCGCCGGTCGGTTTTGCGGGCCCGGTGGGATTGAAGAACGTGCGCATCCTGGCCGATCAAGCGGTGCCGGTGCTCCGCAATGTCGTGGTGGGCGGCAACCAGCTCGATACCCATTATATCGACGCCAATTGGGGCCGCGACTTTTCTGCAGACCAGGTCGCCGACCTGCGGAATGCGCAGGCGGGCGATCCCTCACCGCGCAAGGACGGCATCCTGAAAGTCACGAAGGGCATCGAAGTCGGCCATGTCTTCATGTTGGGTACCAAGTACAGTCAGGCGATGAAGGCCACCTTCCTCGATCCGCACGGCAAGGAGTGCTTCGCCGTCATGGGCTGCTACGGAATTGGCGTGGGACGCACGGCCGCCGCGTCTATCGAGCAGAACCACGACGAGCGGGGCATCATCTGGCCGCTTCCCATCGCGCCGTTCCATGTCCATCTCTTGCCCGTGAGCCAGTCCGAAAAGACGACCCAGGCTGCGGCGAGCCTGTATGAGTGTTTGTCGGCGGCGGGGTTCGAAGTGCTCTGGGACGACCGGGACGAACGCGCGGGCGTGAAATTCAACGATGCGGACCTGATCGGCGCGCCGTTTCACATCATCGTGGGAGACAAGGGGCTCGCCGACGGCGTGGTGGAGCTTAAAGTGCGGCGCACCGGCCAGAAATCCCGCTTCGCACCGGCCGATCTCCCCGCCCAGCTGCAGGCCTTCTCGCGTGAGTTGAGCGCCACCTAATCATTTTCAGGTCTTCCTTCCGCAGCACGTGTCTTCGCTTTCGCCGCTCGATCGGTCCCGACTCTGAGCAATATTGGCTTTTCCTTGCCTTCCGGGGCGGTTTGGCTAGACTGAGATTCGGTTCTTCACGGGTGCCTGTGAGCCGCTGCTCGACGGAGCTCTCGCCGAACCACCCTGCGGTGTGGACGCGCCGATCCAGAGGATAACGCCGGCATGCAAGCCAAACCGATGCCCCAGAATCTTCAGGACCTCCAGATCAAGGTGGAGTACGCCGAGCACGTCAAGCGCATCACCAGCCAAATCCACGCCGCCAGTGATCTCGACCAAATCCTGTTGGATCTGCACAAGGATATTCTGAGCTTGTTCGACGCCGAAGATCTGACCCTCTTCGCCTTCGATGCGGAGAAAAAAGAAATTTTCTCCAAAGTGCCGCACGTCGATACGGTGGAAGAAGTCCGCATTCCGATCACCGAACAAAGCTTGGCCGGCTTCTGCGCCAAGTACCTGCGGCCCGTGAACATTGCCGATGCCTACAACATGGCGGAGCTCCAAGCCGTCCATCCCTCGCTCCTCCATGATACGTCCTACGACAAGCGCACCGGCTTCAAGACGAAACAAGTGCTGACCTATCCCATCGTCGCGGACAACAAGTACCTGATGGGCGTGCTGCAGCTGCTGAACAAGAAGAGCGGCAGCCGGTTCACGCGGAAGGACGAAGAATGCGTCGCTGAAATCGCCAAAGCGCTCGGCATCGCGTTCTTCAATCTCCGCAAGACGACCAAAAAGAATCCGACGAAGTTCGATCTCCTCGTCAGCAACAATCGGATCAAGCAGCAGGAGCTCGACAATGCCATCGCCGAATCCCGGAAAGGGACGAGCGACCTGGAAAGCATCCTGATTGAGAGATACAAGATCCCCAAGGTCGAGCTCGGCAAGTCGCTGGCGCAGTTCTTCAAGTGCCCCTACATCGAGTACAGCGAACGGACGCTTGTGGACATCGAGCTCCTCAAGAACCTCAATGTCGACTACCTCAAGAAGAACCACTGGATGCCCCTCAAGCGCGACCGGACCGCCATTGAAATTTTGACGGACGATCCGGGGGACCTCGATCGCGTGCAGGATATCAAGCGGACGTTCCCCGGGCTCAACATCCGCTTTGCCGTCAGTCTCCGCCGCGACATCGCGCAATTTCTCGGCGCGGCCACCGGCCAAGGGGACGGCAGCCGTAAGTTGGATGAAAACGTCTCGGACATCCTCGGCGAACTGGTCACCGAAGCGCAGGCTGAGGCGATGGAAGACGCGTCGGCCAGCGGCGGGCTCGACGAAAACGACAGCGCGATCGTGCGGTTGGCCAACCAGATCATTGCGGACGCCTATCGGCAGAACGCCTCCGATATTCATATCGAACCGTACGGCGAGAAGCGTGAGACGCTGGTCCGTTTCCGCGTGGACGGCGACTGCTTCGAGTACATGAAGATTCCCCAGAGCTATCGCCGCGCGATCGTCTCTCGCCTCAAGATCATGGCCAGCTTGGACATCGCCGAGCGCCGCAAGCCGCAGGACGGCAAGATCAAGTTCAAGCTGTCCGAAACGAAGGAAATCGAGCTCCGCGTCGCGACCCTGCCGACCGCCGGGTACAACGAAGACGTGGTCATGCGCATCCTGGCCGCCAGCGAGCCGCTGCCGCTCGACAAAATGGGCTTCTCCGAACGGAATCTGAAGGGCATCAAGGACATCGCAGAGAAGCCCTACGGCATCATCCTCTGCGTCGGTCCGACCGGCTCCGGTAAAACGACGACCCTGCACTCGGTGCTGGGCTACATCAACACGCCCGACATCAAGATTTGGACCGCCGAGGACCCCGTCGAAATCACGCAATACGGCCTCCGCCAAGTGCAAGTCCAGCCCAAGATCGGGTTGACCTTCGCCGCGGCCATGCGCGCGTTTCTGCGCGCCGACCCGGATGTGATCATGGTCGGAGAAATGCGAGACAAGGAGACGGCCGACACCGGCATCGAAGCCTCGCTCACCGGCCACCTCGTCCTCAGCACCCTGCACACGAACAGCGCCGTCGAAACCGTCACTCGATTGCTGGACATGGGCTGCGATCCCTTCAGCTTCGCGGACGCCATGCTCGGCGTGCTGGCGCAGCGCTTGGCCCGGCGTATCTGCAAAGACTGCAAGGAACAGTACGTGGGCAGCCCCGAAGAATACGAAGAATTGCGCCAAGGCTATGGGCCGGAATACTGGGACAAGCTGGGCATCAAGCAGGATAACACGTTCCGCTTATCCCGCGGAAAGGGCTGCGAAGTGTGCAACCGCACCGGCTTCAAGGGGCGCGTCGCCTTGCACGAGCTGCTGCTCGGCTCGGACCAGATCAAGCGCATGATCCAGCAGAAAGCCCGCACCGAAGACATGCTGCACGCCGCCTTGGCCGAAGGGATGACGACGCTGGTGCAAGACGGCATCCAAAAAGTGCTGCAGGGCCACACGACCTACAAAGAAGTCAAAGCGGTGGCGATCAAGTAGCCGCGTCCTGCTCTCGGATCGGCCGCCGCGGCTTCGCGGCGGCCGGGGTATCGCTTCTGTTGGCGGTTTTCAACCTTCCCCAAACGGCCTCGTCTCGCTACAATGGCCCAGCTCTCGCCAATCAACTAGGAAGCACTCCGGTTATGCTGTGCTCCCACGTCCTCCCGCCGCTTGGTTAGCTCTTGCTGATCGGCTGCGAAACCACCCGACAAGGCGCTCACGACAGCAGCCGAGCGGCTGCAACACCGGCGCGCGGAATGTATTGAAGGCGTTTTCCACGGAGAGCGTCGCCGCGCTGAACCAGATCAACAGCCTCCCCCCGCCGGCTACGAACGACTGCGCGCCCGCCTGCCGTATCAGGAAACCCGTGACGACCTGGCGACCGTCGGCGGATTTCACAAGCAGTTCATGGCGTCTTCAGCCGCTGAGATCCGCTGAATACGGAAGCGGCGAGGGCGTCCTGTGAGGTGCGACAGCGGGCGCTCGTTCACGTGAGCGCTCCGGACGGCCGTTCGTCATCGCGGCGATGGTCATGTACTTGTTGACGCGGGTGCGCGCCGCCTCGGAGAGTTTTCGGAAAGCCAGCCCGTAGATTTGGTCTTTAGTCCAGCGCACGGTGGCTACGGCGATCTCCGCCGGCGCCGCTTGCTTCGGCAGCCGCAACGTGATCGAGACTCGATCCCCCGGCTTGATCGACGCTTCAGTGCTGACGCGCACACCGCGTAACGACAGATCGTAGACGACGCCGATGTCGATGCTCGGTCTGCGAAACCAACCTCGGGATTCCAGGCGGGCCAGCGAGCAGGTGAAGGGTGTCGGCACGCGCACGCGCGGGTAGCGTCGAAATTTGTTGAGAGCCGGCTCTCGTGGGGTGGGAGACATGCGCGCGCCTCGTGAAGTGACTGTACCTCACGAGGCGCGTTTGGCGAACCAATTTTACGTTTCGATCAGTGCCCCGCGGTCATCGGACGCGCCGGGCGGGCAGAGGTCGGACCGCCATGGTGCGGCCGACGATGATCCCGCGATCCAAACGGCCGACCCTGTCGGTGCCGCTCATGACCATGCCCGGGGGACTGCCTCACGGCAGCCGGGACCGCCGGCTTCGGACTACCCTCCGCGAGAGGCACGGCTTGTCCCAGCAACCGCTCAATGTGACGCAGCAGCTCGTAATCTTCCGTCGTCACGAAACTCGTCGCGCGCCCGGTGGTCTTCATGCGGGCCGTTCGGCCGATGCGATGAACGTAATCCTCCGGACAGTTGGGCAGATCGAAGTTGATGACGTGCCCGATATTCGCCACGTCGATACCGCGGGCGGCAATGTCGGTCGCCACCAGGACGCGGAACGTGCCGCGCTTGAAGCCCTCCAGCGCCGCCCGGCGTTGGGACAAGCTGCGGTCGCCGTGCAGCACGGCCACCTTATGTCCCACCCGTCCGAGCACGCGGCCCAGCTTGTCGGCGCGATGCTTGGTGCGCGTGAAGACCAGCACCGTTTCCTGTTCCTGCCCCAAGAGCGACAGCAGCAGATCGGGCTTTGCATCGTGCGTCGTATGATGCACGGCTTGCGTCACGCCGTCGGCCGTCGTCGCCGAGGGGGTCACCATGATGCGTACGGGATTGTTGACGCTCGCTTGGACCAGCCTGGTGAGGTCATCGGGCAGCGTCGCCGAGAACAACAACGTTTGCCGTTCTTCCGGCAGCGCGTCGAGAATTTGATTGATCTGAGGCGCGAATCCCATGTCGAGCATGCGATCGGCTTCGTCCAACACCAGCATTTTGATCGGCGTGAGCTGCACGGTGCCGTTCCACATGTGGTCCAACAACCGGCCCGGCGTCGCCACCAGGATGTCGGGACGCTGTCGCAGCCCGCGGATCTGCGCCTGCATATCAGCTCCGCCGACGATCACCGTCGCCGAAATCCGCCGGCTCCGTCCGAGCTTCTCGATGGTGGTCAAAATTTGCAACGCGAGCTCGCGCGTCGGCGCCAAAATCAGCGCCTGAGGCTGCCCCTTCGGCAGAGCGGCCAGCCGTTCAATCATCGGAATGACGAACGCCGCCGTCTTTCCGGTCCCAGTCTGCGCGCAGCCGATGACATCGCGGCCGGCAAGGGCCGGCGGAATGGCGTGCGCCTGAATGGGAGTGGGTGAGGAGAATCCCGCGCTGGCGAGATCCTTCAACAGGGCCTCGGACAAACCGAGGCCGTGAAAATTGGTGTGAGCAGACGTATCCACTACAATATCCTTTCAGTGTGATCGCATTATGACGGGATCAGAGAACCGAGGGGAGAGACAACCGAGAAGGGTGCAACTCCAAACCGGACCTGGTCGCGATGCGATCGCGAAGTCCGTTATGGTTTGCCATCTCTTCCGCCGGACCGATACGAAAGAAATGTAGGCATACCATACAGCATGGGAACGCCGGCGTCAACCGGTTCAGCAAAGTTTTCCATCCTCCCGCAAAACCGCACAGAACAGTCGCCATGCCGGGGCAAGTATGCTATCGTAAGCGGCAGTTTTGAGGAGACTCCATTATTTGGGTATGACAACCGCCGCCTCTCCTATACGCCTGGCCCGCCGGTTCCATGTTGGGTGGACAATCGCATTATTCGCCTCCATCGTGGTTGGCGCCCTTGCCGCGATCCCGGCGTTCGCCTATGTCTACGACTACACCTGGCTGGACTGGTCGCTGTTCGGCATCCTGTACCTCGTCAGCGGACTCGGCATTACCGTCGGCTATCACCGGCTGATGTCGCATCGCAGCTTTGATTGTCCGGACTGGGTGAAGGCGGCCCTGTTGATTGCGGGCGCCTGGGCGCTCCAGAATTCCGCAATCAAGTGGACCGCCGATCACCTGCGTCACCATGCCCACTGCGACGAAGACGCCGACCCCTACAACGCCCAACTCGGGTTCTGGCACAGCCACTGCGGCTGGCTCTTTGCCGAACGGAACCACGATGATCTGCAATACGCGTCCCGTGTGGCCCAAGACCCCGTCGCAATCTGGCAGCATCGGCACTACACCGCGATTGTGCTCGCCGGGTTAGCGTTGCCGTTTGTGATCGGATTCGCGGCCAACGGTTTGGTGGGGGGCATCGGATGTTTTCTGCTCGCAGGAGTCGGCCGCACGTTCGCGGTGCTCAACTCCACCTTTTGCATCAACTCTGTCTGCCACATCTGGGGGAAGCAGCCCTTCGGCACCAAAGATTCGAGCCGAGACAGCTGGTGGGTCTCCCTGATCACGTTCGGCGAAGGCTACCATAACTATCACCATGCGTTCCCCAGCGACTATCGCAACGGCCCACGGTGGTATGACTTTGATCCCTCCAAATGGCTCATTTACACCTTGTATCTTTTCGGATGGGCGACGAATCTCCGCACGGCCTCGTACGCGACCGTAGACCGATAACCTCAGACATTTTCTCCTCGCCGATGCACGTCCCGCAGCATCGGCGTCGTTTGACTCACAGGGCCGCACGTGCTACGGTATGCTCTCGTACGAGCGTCCTCACCTCTCGCGCTTTCCCTTTCGCTCCCCGCTCCCGCGCGACCGGTGCTTCGGTTCCCCGGCTCCTACGACATTGGTATTCTCCGGGACTACCGCAGCAGGCAGATGAGTGTCCCTCTGTAGCCCTGAAAAGGAGTACTCCGCATGAGCATGTCGACGGTGTGGGGAGGCAATAAAGCGGCCAGAAAGCGAAAGCGTCCCGTGCAGAAACTGAAAATCCGCTGGGATGTCCTGGGCCTCGAGCCTCGTTCCGGCGACGAACAGACACAGTCCATCGAGGAGATTCGGCGGCAAGTCTCCTCGCTCGCCAGCCACGGGTTCGGCCAAGAAACCCGTCTACGCTCCGGCGCCAAGGACGCGCAGACCCGTTCGTCCTCGAGTGGGCGCTCGCCGGTGAAGCCCCGCCGGGGCGCGGCGGATTAGTCGACGATCGACAACCCCTCACAAGGAGGCTTCCATCGCACGCGCAGGAAAGACAACCATCGCGAAACGCGACCGTGAAAAGGCTCTGCTGATGAGACGGCGTGAAAAGGAAGAACGCCGCGCGCAACGCAAGGCCGAAAAATCCGACCGCCGCCCAATGGACGGCGAGGATCCGGATCTGGAGGGACTCCGATGGGGTCCTCAACCTCCGGCCTTTTGACGGGTAGGCTAAGCCGTGGACGCGGGCAGTTCGGCCAATAGCGCGGCATCGTATTCCCGCCCGGCGAAACTGGGCGGGAGCTGCGAAGGATCGACACAGGTGAGTCGTACCCGCAGACCCGCCGTGATCATGTCCTTGGCCAAGGTATGAGTTGGAAGTGTCTCCACAAGGGAACCAGCGGTGCGAGACCTGTGCCGGCTAACTGCCGCTCGGAATACCGACGCACATCCTCCAAAAAGAGATCCCCAAACGCCATCCACCCGATCCCCTCACCCACGGCGTTGTGCACCGCCGCCCCCATGGCCTGTTCGTATTCGTGATTACTGCAGGGGCTCGTCAACAACCCCACCACCCTCGACATCGGATCGCTGTCGTAGGACATGCAGTGTCCACGCACTGTCTTTTTCCCACTACTCCAGCACAGCAAAGTTTTGTCCGGCATCCTTCTCCTGAATGATGAAAGGTCCAACCGGGCGGCATTCTCCCGCACTTCAGGACGGGAATACCATGCGCACCACGATAGCTGACCGGTAAACCCAGAGAGCACCCGGCCGGCTCCGACCCGACCGGGTGCTGAGGACCGTCACGCCGCCATACGGTAGACCCAGCGAGCGGCATCCCGCTGTCGCTCTGCCGCCATCCTGGCCTCCCGGGTCATTGCGGACAGTTTGAGTCCCGAGAAAAACACGATGCCCAGCGCCAGTAAGGCGAGGATCAAATAGGCGAAGGGGATACCCGACCATGCGACCGGCCCGGTGGTCTTCAGCGGAGCCGCAGGGTGAACGTCGGCTGTGGCGAGCTGCACCATAGGCTCAACCGTGCTTCGGCTCCGGTCGACTGTCGCTATGAGACTGCCCAATTGGTACTGATTGGCTGCCCAGGCATCTTCCAGCACCGTGCGCGCCTGAACCAGGCGGACGATGGCCATTCCCAGCTGTTCTTGGATCGCCCGCTCGCGCGCCGCATAGCGTTGCGCCGCCTCGACGATCCAGCGGCCCAGCGTCCCTTGCCATACACCGGTAAATTCGCTGTCCAGGCGGTGCCCCAGCTGTTCTGCGGCCGCAATCATCCTGCTGTTATAGTCGGAAAGGTATTGATCCGCCGTGAGCAGGCCGCTCGTGATTCCACGGCGGGTAAAGTTCACGATCGCTCTTCCCATCACCGCCTGCACGCGCGCGTCATGCGCGGCCGGGATCGTGACGGACTGCTGCCGCACCCAGCCGAACGGTCCTCCAGGGAACGCGGCAAGGCTTGCCCGTGCGTTCATCGCCTGCGTCCATTGCGCGGTGGCATCCGCAGTCATCCGATCACTGCTGAATTGCAGCAGGGCCCGTTCGACGATCGCCTGACCGAGGGCCGGCTGAAGCATCGCGGTGCCGGACGCCGGGACGGCATCGTCCACGGCCGGCGGCACGCCGGCCGTAAACAGGCCGTTGGCCGCGCCAAACAAGAGGAGCGCTCCGCCGAGGATCGCGCAGACTCCGACACCGACAATGATATCGACGGCATTGTACTGGTACGACATAAGTGACCCTCCTTTACTTATTGTGGCGCGCCGACGACTCGCATATCGCGAGCCAGGCGGCCTTCGATGGTAAGACACCCAGCCAGTCCAGAAGGTTGGCTCTCGCCCAGATCAGAGGTCGTGACAGGAATGCGGCGCTGCGCACACGGCGCGCACGAAGCCGACCCGAACCGCAGGACGGACGCTCCACGGAGGATCATGATCGCCGCCTCTCGCATGAGGAGGATCGTGCGGATGCCTCATACTCTACGCCCCTCTCATGGGCCCGGCAAGGGGGCGGAAGAAGGCACCCGCTATGCCTTCGCCCGCGACGTGTGGATCTCCGCCAAGCGAACACCCGAATCCGAGGCCAGGGTGCATTCATCATGGTCCTCGGGTTTTTTCCAGCGCGGGAAACCCCGCGCTCACGCTACAACTGCAGCAGACAGGAAGACCGTCCTGGCATTTCAACGGGAGGCAGCACATGGACAAACTGGCGCGTGGGGCCGCGCTGCTGTGGCCATTCGTCTTCCTTGTTCTGGGCTGTTCCGGATCCGACACCGCACCGCCAGTCACTCCGACTCAATCCTCATCCCCTCCGTCCGACCCCGCCCCTCCCCCGACGCCTCCGCCATCAATACCTCCTCCGCCACCGGCCGCCAACCCTGCAGGTCCTTGGCCTGTGGCCGATCTCACCCGCTACGACAGCGTCCAAGGTTTGAACGGCATCATCATCGATGCCGGTGCGGACGACGGGCAAGCAATTTGGGCGGCCGCTCCGGATGCCCTGTACGTCTTGAGACCGGGACAGAGTCAATTTCAGCGGTTCACGGCGGGCGACGGATTGCACATCCAGCCGTTTCTCGATCCCACCGGACAACCGGCCGTCACCCATATCACCGCCATAGCTGGCGGGCGCGCCAACGAAGTCTTCGTCGGCTACAAAGGCTACGAAGGAGTGATCCCGCCGCCCGCCCCTCCACCCTGCTGCATGCCCAACGCGGATTTCAGCGATCCACGCTGGTCGTTGGGCCAAGGCGACAAGGTGACGTTCAATCCCGATGGAACCATTCAAGTACACCGCTATCTCTTCCGCTGCGACAATAATGCCAATTGCTGGGAGGAACGGTCCGTGCGGCGCATGGTGTTTGCGCACCAAGGTGTCGCGGCCGGGCACCTGTTCATCGGCTTCGATCACGGCGTGACGCATGTCTATGCCGATGCCTTCGGCGACCACACGCACGTGCAGACCTATTGGCACTATGACGACGGGCGCAACGTTCAGCGGATGGGAGAGCAATACGGCTTAGCGGTGTTTCCCAACGGGGATCTGCTCACCGCCGGCGCTTACGGTGTAGGCGTCCAGCCCTTCAATCCGGACCCGCAGGCTTGGGTGGTGGGACGCTTCGTGTGGGCCTTTACGACACACGGTCCGGCGACCCCGTACAACGGCGGCGCGCACGACTTGCTGGTGCCGGCAGGATACCGGGAAGACAACAGAGGGGCGGCCGTCACTCCTGACGGGACGGCGTGGTGGATCAGCCTGCACACCGGGTTGTCGAGCTATAACCACGGGACGGCGAGGGGCAATTATTCCTTGATCCGCACATGGGACAACGTTCCCGGTTTGCCGACGTCCGGATTGCTGGATCTCGCCGCCGATCCGGACGGCTCGCTCTGGATCGTCGACAATCAAGGGCGCCTCTTGCGCTTCGATCCATCCGCGCTGAGCGTCCGGGTCTGGCCCGGCGTCTCGAACGTGCGCCGCATCGTCGTGGATGCCACCGTCGTCCCGCGGGCGCTGTATGTTTCGATGGGACCCAACGGCGTGGCGGTGATCCGTGCACCGTAAGACGGCACAGCGACGGTGGAGTCGCCTGTACTGGTTACACGGGAAGGCCGCGCTTTTGCGCCTCGGCCAGTAATGACGGCGGCCGGTACTCCTTGATGTCCTTCCACCGCTGCCAGACAGAATCATCGACGGTTTCATTGACACCCGTTCCGAACGGCCGGTGGAACCGGTTGCCGAGCTTCACCGCCTTGTACAGTCCCCACATGAACTCGCTGTAGGAATCGGTCACGGCGGCGCGGTAGTCGTTGAGCTCCACTCGGCAGAATTCCTTGAGACCCAGACCGCGGGCAGCGGCCTTGTCCTGCAACCAGCGGAGCGGAATGTTGTGCAGCCGATCCTCTTTGTACCCGCCGCCCACATTCGCATGGGCGCCGATGAACCAACGCTGTTCGACATCTTTGTTTTCCGATTTGCGCTTCGTCCACACCGTCGCTTCATAATCCTTCCGGTGCTCATCGAGAGCGACGGCGTGGTACGCATACTCGACGATTTTGCTGAGCTCCGTATCGTGCCACTGGTACCGATCCCGCCCCCACGGAATGACGGCCCCGGTCATCGGCACCCCGAGACTGCCCACCGTGTCCCACACACCAATGAACTTGACGCGGATTTCCCGCGAATAGGCCGCGCGGAACGCGACCGCCTGCTCGTCGTCGGGATGGACATCCTTATTGCGATAGAGATCGTAGGCCTGCTCGACCATTTCTTTGCTCGGATTCTTGAGCAGTCCGCTCTTGCGGATCAGGCCAACCAGACTACGCGCTGTGTACGCCCCACGACTGAATCCGAAGACGTACAGTTCGTTCTCGTCTGTCTTCCCCCACTCTCCGGCCACCCAGCGATACGCCTGCTGGATGTTCTCCGACACACCATAACCGAACACCCCGCCCCGAATCCGGTTGTACCAGTCGGTGCCCGGTCCCGGGTCGTACCATTTCAGCTGCGGCACTCCATCGGCGCCGTCTTTCGCAATGGCCTCGGCCATATGAGCGACATTCGTCCGATCATCGTGGGTATTCCACGTGCCGTCGAACAACACGATCAGTCGTCGTTTCATATGGCCCTCCTCTCTGCAGCGCACACGGCAGATGCCTCAAGCTGGACGCCTACTGAGGAATGCTTGAGAAGGCTACCCAAAGGCTTATGGCGTGTCAATGGATCTTCCAGCGAAACGCGTGAGCCAGCGCGATACCGTCAGCAAGCCGCAGGCCCCTTCCATGGACGGACCTCCTGCCCGACCTTCCCCCGATGACCGGACCGCTACCTTTCCCCCGTCCATTCAGCTACACTTACCCACCCGCGAAGGCGACGATAAACGGCCCGGCACTCTCCCTTAGCAAGGAGAGACAGGCCTCCGGGCGGCAATGCGGACATTCATGGCGAATAGTAGGACAACATGAGATGCGCACTCTTCTCGCTGGTGCTGGCCGCCCTCTTATTCGGCAGCAAGGCCTCGGCGAGCGCCGAGGAGACGACCGACGCGGCCGAGACAGGACGTTTGTTGGCCATTCTCTTGGACGCCGGGCGCGTCGCCGTGGGCCTTCACCAGGACTTGATCAACGATCCGTCCAAAGGCAACAAGAACTTCACGCCGCAGGTCTTTGAAACCCACCTGACGTCGGTCTTTCGCCAGCGAACCGGGATCGATCTTTCGGATCTTTCCCATGCCGCCGTTCCAACCATGGCGAAGCCACTTCTCGGTCGGCTGCTGGAAGAGAGCAAGAAAACCATCGCGAGTTATCAACCTGTCATCAACCTGCCCGGTGTGAAGTACAAGGGATTGATTCCTGCCACATTTGGCACGGAAACGGCCGCTCGCTTCCAAAGCTGGTCCGGCGTGTATCTGAAACAAACGGCGCCGGAAGGACTGATCCGGAATCCCAAGAACAAGCCGGATCAGTTTGAGAGCACAGTCTTACGGCGGTTCGCCGACCCGGCCTTGGAACGCAAGGCCGAT
Organism: uncultured Nitrospira sp.; assembly: GCA_964642845.1. Classification (GTDB taxonomy): domain Bacteria; phylum Nitrospirota; class Nitrospiria; order Nitrospirales; family Nitrospiraceae; genus Nitrospira_D. Next base: position 10,303 of record CAZXRB010000004.1, on the reverse strand, counting down.
GTCGTCACCAGCGAGGTCGTGGAAGACGGCAAAACTCTCCGTGTAATGCTGCCGCTGTACTACGCGAAGGCCTGCTTGAGCTGTCACGGAGAGCCCAAAGGAGAGCGCGACATCTCCGGCTATCCGCGCGAGGGCGCCAAGGAAGGCGAACTCGGCGGCGCGATCAGCGTGAAACTCCCGCTCAAATAGACGCCGTTCGATCGCCAGCGCAAATAGCATTGCGGTGACATGTCAGGCGGCAGAGGCCACTCGTGCAAAGAGGACATCCCACTTCTTGTGCCGGCCCGAAGGGGCACGGCGTCCGCCGAGAAAGCGCTTCTCGAGCAGCCTGAGCTGTGTCATCTGCGCCACGCGGATCAACCGCCAATCCGGCAGTTTCTTCGATCGGCTTTCTCCTGCGATCTGATAGACGAGAAGCTGTGTCTGCCCATTCGCCAACCCGTAGTCGTGCGGTTCGGCGACACGCCGCAGGCCTTGATAGACGAACGCGATCAGCCGTTTCTCTTCGATCGCCGAGAGGAGGAGCTGATGGAGGGAGGTGTGTGGCGCCCGCTGAGCCATGTGTCCGCTCTGCGCAGGCCCCGGCGACCGGACATCAACGAGGCGAGAACGGCTCCCTCAGGCTTCAATCCTGGTAGAGCCGCCCACGTACTATCGCGAGGCTAGCGGGCGCGGGTCTCTCGCTTGGGCGCTTGTCCCGCCACCATTCGATTGAGGAATTTCAGTTGGGCGATCAAATGCCGTTCAATGTCGGGATCGCCACCGACGAGCGCTTCGGCACATTGCCGGAGCGCCGTCAACTGCTCACCGTTCAGTTTATTCAGCAATTCCAGCAAAGGCCGGGCTTCCTTGCGGTAGGGCGCTGCCTCGCCCATGAGAGGCGGCATTTCACCACGCGCGCCATACGCCTTATGGCGCGCGGCCTGTCGCTCCTTCGTCAACTGCGCCAACATGTCGGCGAGATCCAGGCCGCCGATTTCGCAGAGTCGAACCAGCACGTCCGCGGACGGATATACGGACCCTTTGAGGTAGCGGTAGACGGTATTCGCCGTGACGCCGAGCTTGGGAGCCAATCCCGCGGGATCGAGTCCCTGCTCCTCCATCACTCTTCTGATCCGATCCTTTATCCGCATCAGCGCGCCGCCATATGTCCGATCGGAGAGAGATACTATCTTTTTCCGCCATAAGCAAATTATGCGTTGACTTGCATGCACGCATATCATTAGAGTACCAACGTGATGTTCCGCCATGAAAAGATACGCATCCGCCGCATTGCCCTCCAGTTGACGATCGAGGAACTCGCTCGCAGGCTGGACTTGAAGAGTCCGTCCGCCGTCTCGCTGTGGGAACAGGGGAAACGGACGCCGAGCACCTATTCCATCGGAAAACTCGCCCGTGTCCTCGATGTCCCCGTGTCGTTTTTTTATGACCTAAGAAGTTGCGTTCCTCGCACGCAACATCGTGGGCGCGATATTACCCCGCGGCAGCGGCAGGTCCTGTACGGGCTGGCTGCCGGCCTCACACACCGCCAGATGGGCATGCGCCTTCGCGTGAGCACCCGCACGATCGATTTTCATCACCGGGATCTGAACCGGATCTTCGGTGTGAGCAGCGTGGTGCTCTTGCTCCGCGAAGCGGTTCGCTTACGGATCCTTCCTGAGAACATTCTCGGCATTCCTACGGCCACGCTGCTCCGACGTATTCCTGCGGGGCTCCGGCGACGCAGCACTCAGAAGTTGACTCGAAGATTGATGGACCCGACGTGATACGTGGTTTGGTACGTTCCGTTGACCACGCCTGGAATAGCGACCGGATGCACATTGCCGCTGACGGTGCGCGGTTCATATAAAATCAGTTGATAGGCCACGTCGATGCCGATCCCCTTCGGGGAGAAGGATGATCCCTCCTCCGTCCCACAGGCAATCACTCCAAGGAATCGGCCGCCTCTCTTGCACAAAAAGCCCCACCCGGTGGATACGGCATGTTGGTCCGCATCGGGAACAGTGGGTGTAAACGATTGATCGGGAATCGGAGTTTGGGAATGCCAGTAGCCGCCCCGCAGCGCCACCTCCCAATGCGGTAAGAGCGCCGGCTGGAGCCATTTGTATTCCGTTCCAACCATCACGGTGTAGGTGCTCCGCCAGTTCTGTGGAAATTGAATCGTGGTTCCGTTCGAAAGAGACGCGTCGAGATTGCGCACTGACTTCCACCCTGTGTAATCGATATCGACTTCCAGCTTCCATTCATGGGAGCCGTCGCGGACGGGCCACAGAGCCATGCCCCCGGTAAACACCTGCGGCAGCACGAGCGTGGTGGACGCATCCGCTACCCGTACGCCGTTGGCGAGAAATTGGCCGTTCAAATGGAGTGTCGCCTGGCTGCGGTAGACCAGCCCCACGTTCACGAGAGGCCGGCCATCGGAATTCCGCAGCGGAGTATAGAGCAGGCTGACGTTGAACCCGGCGGCCGTGTCGGTCCCATTGATCTCCATCGGCGTGCCAAACGCCGGCAAGCCCGGTCCTCCCGAGGAGGTGAAATGCGTCTCCGCCTGTCCGGATCCCCAAAAACCGGCGAAGGTGTAAATATCCGCGCCGATGCCCACGGATAGCTGGTCGCTCAGCTTGTAAGCCAAGCTGGGCTTGATGTCCATCAACGGCAATGACTGGCGCGTCACCGCCGTGGCGAACGGAGCGTCATTCGGATACCGGTAGAGCACGCCGAAGGGGGATACGACGCCGACCCCGACAGCGATATTCTCCAACGCAGCCACCCCCGCATTCTTGAGGTTCGCCGTGATGTAGAAATTGCTCGGCGGCGGAAAGGCCACGCTGCCGCCAAAATCCCCCCGTGTGGTTGTGCCCGCCGGACCGGTGAAGCGCGTGCCGCCGCCGAGCAACAGTGTCCCCGCACTGACCTGCACGCCGCTCAACTGGCCCATGCCGGCTGGATTGAAGTAAATCGCGGACGGGTCATCGGCCTGCGCAGTAAACGCCCCGCCTTGCGCGGTCCCCGACGCACTCTGATCAAACACGCGAAACGCGCCAGCGAAGGCCCATTCAGACATGGCGGAAAGGAGCAAGAGGAGCCAGAGAATGGTTACGGGATGCGGATGCATTGATGTGCTCCCCTCGGATATTCCTGCGGAGGCCGCCGAGCGACTGGCCGGTCTGCGTGGCGATATCGGTTCATTCTGCTGTTCACTGTAGATGTCATTGATAGCAACGAAGCGCGCAGCCTCCAACAGAAATGCAAATACTCACACTGTGGCTGTCGAGCACGATCGGCCTTGGTCGGATAGGGCCGTTTGGCTTGACTTCTCGCTCAAGAGCGGGCCCTTTGTGCCCTTGACAAGAGCGCGTGGTTAGTTGACAAACACCCACGCACGAACAATAGTGGTTTACTGCGCAGGCGCGGTCTGTATCTCCCGCGTCTGCGGTGTTTGCACTTAAGGAAGGTCTGATTAATTCAGTAATTCAGGCCGCGATCAGCCAGATTCCCTGTGTTTCATGCCCCTACTGATCGAAATCGGGAATTATTCAGACGTTCCTTAACAGAGCGCGAGGGCTGACGGCCGTTCAGACTGCGCACGAGGTGGGCATGGGGGGCACGATCACGAGCAGGCTTGCAATCAGTCTGCCTGTCGTGGTGGATTTCCAAGGCACGTTGTCGAGAGGGGTGACGCAGGACCTCAGCCTTGAGCACTTCTCCTTCGTGACCGATTCCGCCCCATCCGTCGGCACATCTGTATCCGTGCTCTTTTACTTCGGCCGCAGCGTCGCGTATATGCCGCTTGCTGGCCAGGTACAGGGCGTACACGAGGAGCTCGGCGCATTACCGGCACAGTTCCGCATCGATGTCCACCTTCCCTCGCTCGGTGAGACCGAGCGGCGCATCCTGGAGTCTGCATTTCAGGAACTGGAACTCTACCTGGAGGGCCTCGCCGCACCAGAGTGGACCGTACGTGCGGAGGCCCGCGCGCAGCTCGTCACGTCTAGTCCACGCTCCATTCTCTCCTTGTTTATCACCGACAATCCCTATCATCTGTCTTACCGGTTGTCGACCGGCACCGGCATGGCGCCGCGCAGTTCCGCGCGACCGGCCGGCTCACCGCCGTCTTCACCCAAGGTCGCGGAGACAGGACCGGCGCCGGTCCCATCGGCATCTCTGATACGCCCGACGAGATTTTCCTGGAGCCTGATCCGGCAGAGCTTCGGCCTCATCGGCCAGCTTTTCCGTGATTTGATGATCCGATTCCTGCCGGGTCCTGTGGCGCGGCTCTTTGTCACGCCCATTACATTCGCCTTCATCGGCCATCCCCGCACGTTGAGCGATGTCCCGCGGAAATTTCCCTTCGCCCGATTCCTGCCGGCACACATCGTAGAACGGTGGTTCCGCTATCAATGGCCGTTCGTCGCCTCCTACATCACAGGTCTCACGATGGCGGATGGCACGCCGACGACGGGAGCGATGCTCATTTCCCCGCTGACGACGGAACAGATGATCCGCAACCCCCGACTGGCTCGGCAGCGCATCTTGCAGACCGTCCGGCTGGCGGAAAAGATGGGTGCCCGGATCGCCGGGCTCGGCGCCTTCACCTCGATCGTCACGCGAGACGGACGGGATCTCGAAGGGAAAGTCCGGCTGGGACTCACGACGGGCAATCCCCATTCCGCCGCGATCGCCGTCCAGAACGTCCTCCATGCCGCGGCCCTCACCAATCTCAGTCTGCCACACGCGACGGCGGCGATCGTCGGCGGGGCCGGCTCGGTGGGTTCCGCCTGCGCGAAGATGCTCGCGCGGTTGGTCGCCAAGCTGGTGATCATCGACATCAAGAAGGAGGCGGTTCAGCACCTTCTCGCAGAGCTCGCCCGCCAGCCGGCCGCCGTCGATGGCGCCTCGAGTCTCGATCGAGTCCGGGAGGCGGATATCGTGATCGCCGCCACCAATAATCCGCACATTCTCTTAACGGCGGACCTCTTGAAGCCGGGCGCCATCGTGATCGATGCAGCTCAACCCAAGAATGTCTCCGAGGACATTCCGCACCAGCGGCCTGACGTCGTGGTGATTGAATCCGCTGTGGTCCAGACGCCCGGAGTCGATGTGCACTTCGACTTGGATCTGGCCCCTGGAGAAGCGCTCGGCTGCCTGTCCGAGACCATGATCTTGACGGCCATCGGATGGCGCGGGCATTACTCCCTCGGCAAAGCCGACCCGTCGCTGGCCGCGCACATGATCGCCGCCGGACGCGCCTTAGGGTTCCGCCTCGCGCAGTTCCGCAATTCCTCGGGCTACATCACGGACGAGCATCTCCTCAAAATCGCTCACGGACGCGTGGCGTAACGCACCATGACCACCGCCGGCTACACGATCAACATTCACGCGATTCCCATGCTGCTCATGGGGATCGTGACGCTGGGGTTAGGCCTCCTGGTCTTTCGGTCGAACCGGGAGTCCGCCGCCCACCAGCACTTCCTAATGCTCTGCGCGAGCATTGCGTTGTGGCTGGGCGCGACCAGCATCGGCCTGTGCGCGACCACACCGGAGCGAGCCTTGGCGTGGTTTCGAATCGACAATGTCGGCGTGATGTTTATCTCCGTTGCGTTTTATGCTTTCTCCGCCGAGTTTCTCGGCCTGCACCGCCCCCGTTCCATCTGGATCGGCTATGGACTCGCGACCCTGCTGGCTCTCGCCGTACTGGTTCGTCATGACTTCGTCGCGGGCGTCCACCAATATTGGTGGGGCTATTTCCCCCAATGGGGTCCGGCCAGCGTGCCCTTTTTTCTCGTGTTCGTCGCCTATATGGCCGCCGCCTTCACCGATTACATCCGCACGTACCGCACCGTCACGGCGCCGATCAAGCGCCAGCAGATCAAGTTCGTCTTGATCGCATTCATCCTCGCATATCTCGGCTCAGTCGATTTCCTCCCGGTCTTCGGCTACGAGCTGTACCCCTTCGGATATGCCCCCATCTTTCTCCTCACCGTCGTGGTGACGATCGCCATCCTTCGGTATCACCTGTTGGATGCCGCCCTGTTCGTGTCCATGAGCGCCACCTATCTCCCGCTGATTCCCTTTACCCTCATGTTGATGCTGCTCGCACACGGCCTGAGCAACCTCTCTCCCGCCGCCTTCGCATCGGTGCTCGTCGGGGTCACCGTGGCGTTCACGGCCCTCTACGTCACGTTCCAGCCGTGGCTGCAATCTGCGCTGAACAAAGCTCTCTTCCCCAGTCGGTATGACGCGTATCACACGTTGACGCGCTTCAGCCACGCCATGGTGATGAATCTCGATCTCGTCAATTTGCAGCAGGAGATCGTCCGAACGCTGCGGACGGTCATGCGCATTGAAAAGCTCTCGCTCTTTCTCTTTGACAAGGAGTTGGGGCGCTATGTCCTGAAGGCCTCGCATGGCATAGACGAGACCCTTGCCAACGCGGTTCAACTGACGAGCCGCGAGCCCTTCGCCAGCTTTCTCTTGGCGCGCAACCACCCGGTCGTGAAGGAGGAACTCCAACATGAGCCGCCGGGGCAACAGCAAGGGCCGACGTCATCGCTGCTCGCCACGCTGACGAAGATGGACTCGGAGATTTGCCTTCCGCTGGTCAATAAGACTCGCCTCATCGGCTTCGTGAACCTGGGCCATAAGCCGTCACTGGAATTTTATTCGCAGGAGGAACTCAGCTTGCTGCGCTCGTTGGCCGACAGTGCGGCTATTGCGCTCGACAATGCGATGCTCTACGAGGACTGGAAGCGGTCCCAACTCCTCATCCGACGCGCCGATCGCCTTCGCTCACTGGAGACGATCGCCGGGGGCTTTGCGCATGAGGTCCGGAACCCGCTGACCTCGATCAAGACGTTTATCCAGCTGGCGCCCTCGCGACGCGACGATCCCGAGTTCATGGACTCCTTCAGCGCGGTGGTGGCCGACGATCTGGCCCGCATCGAACGGCTCATTGAAGAGATCCTCGATTATGCCCGCTACATGAAACCGAAGTTCTCCCTGGAATCGCTCAACGAGATCGTCGCCTCCTGCCTGCATTTCATCGAGGTCAAGGCGAACACCTTGGGAGTCACGATCGAAAAGCACCTGGCTGACGACCTCGCGCCAATCATGGTGGATCGGCAGCAGATCAAACAGGTGCTGATGAATCTGATTCTGAACGCGATGGACGCGATGAAAGCGAAGGGAGGACGATTAACGGTCGTGACGCGTCACCTGACGCGCCTCGACGGCACGCGATGGGTGCAGATCGAGGTCGCGGACACCGGCTGCGGGATCGCGCCAGAAGATTTACCGCATATCTTCGACCCCTTCTTCACCACCAAGCACGAGAGCACCGAGCACGCCGGCACGGGCCTCGGCCTCTCCATCGTCCATCAAATCATCCAAGAGCACGCCGGCACCGTCGAAGCCAGAAGCACCGTCGGCAAGGGAACGACCTTCACCCTGGCACTTCCTGACCGAGAGGCGGTCGACCAGCAGCCGACCCCTCCCCCATCCACCTCATCACCCGGCAAGCTCGTCTTCTTCCCCAGCATCCCGTCCCAGCTCAGAGGCCAGACAGGCACCTACGGCCGCTAGCTAACCCTGCATCCATAAACAGTGGCTCGCCGTTGTGCATGATCCTGCGTCCGTCAACCTGGTTGACCTCGTCCTTGGCACGGTTATGTGGATTTCAGCGAAGCCATATCGATGGAGAATCGGTATTTCACATCAGACTTGAGCAACCGATCGTAGGCTTCGTTCACCTTCTGGATGGGAATTACATCGGCCGTGATGCTGTGCGTATCGCAGAAGTAGAGCTCTTGACAGATAGTCGTTCTCGATGAACAAAATCCCATCAAATCCGTGCAAAATTGAATCCACTAGAAGGACGGATCGACTGAAGTGGTCGGGTCTTGACGCATGCGGATTGCCACCTGGAACGTCAACTCGCTGAAGGCTCGCCTCGAGAAGGTCATGTGGTGGCTGGATCGGGCGAAGCCGGACGTGCTGCTGATGCAGGAAACGAAGCTGCGGGACGCGGATGCGCCTGTCGAAAGGTTCCAGCAGGCCGGATACGAGCTCGTGCACCATGGTGAGGGTCGATGGAACGGCGTGGCGATCGCGAGCCGGTGCGGCATTGGCGGCGTGATCACAAATTTTGGCGAGCCGTTACGGCCGGCGCGGACGTCCGAAACCGGTGATGACGAACCGTTGGCTGAAGCGAGGATGCTCGCGGCCGAATGCGGCGGCGTGCGCGTCATCTGCGTGTACGCGCCGAACGGCCGGGTCGTGGGTTCGCCGTTTTATGAAGCGAAGCTCGTGTGGTTCGACAGGCTGGCTCGCTGGATCAATGAGGCTGTCACTCCGGATACATGGGCCGCCCTCGGCGGCGATTTCAATGTCGCGCCCGACGATATCGACGTGTGGGACCCTGCCGCCTGTGAGGGCGGCACACACGTGTCGGAGCGCGAGCGGCAGGCGTTTTCAAGGCTGTTGAGCGCCGGATTCGTCGATGCGTACCGATTGCATCACCCGGAACCCGGGCGGTACACGTGGTGGGACTACCGTGCCGGGAATTTTCATAAAAACATCGGCATGCGCATCGATCACCTGCTCGTGACGGCGCCATTACGACACCGCGTGGTCTGGGCCGAAATCGATCGCGAGGCGCGGAAGGGAAAACCCACGCCTTCAGATCATGCCCCGGTGGTCATCGACCTCGACCGCCCCGGCTGCCCCTTCGATGCCGGCTGGGCTTCGGCGGAGTCGCGAATTGCGGCGCGCCTACCGAAGCAACGATGAGCCACCGGTTTGCAAGCCATTCTTGGGCTTCCTTTCCTGCCTCGTTCTTAGGCAGGCTAGCCCATTCGTCCTCGGCCATCTTGCTCCACACACCCTCGCAGATACATCTACCGACCGCTTGACAGGGATATACTAAAACTCGAATATTATGCGTCGTGAGTCAAAAGTCGATTGTATGGCTTGGATCGTCGCGCAGTGACCTTCAGGCGTTTCCACAGGATGCCAGGCGTTTAGCCGGTTTTCAGCTCAGACAAGTACAACAAGGTTTGGACCCGACCGACTTCAAGCCGATGCCGTCTATTGGTTCTGGCGTCTATGAGATCAGAGTGCATACCGCCGTGGAACACCGCGTTTGTTACGTGGCGAAGTTTGCGGAAGCCATCTATGTGCTCCATGTATTCCCAAAACGGACCAGAAAAACGTCGCAGCATGATGTCAATCTCGCAAGGGAACGCTATCAAGCCCTCCTGGCTCAACGTTGAGCGGGAGATCAGCATATGGAGAGAAGTGCCATGAAGCTCAAGATGACAAAATCCAGTGGCAATGTCTTCCGAGACATCGGCTTTCCCCGCGCGGAAGCCGAACATCTGTTGGTCCGCGCGGACCTCATGATTCAAGTGCAGAAACTCATTACGTCCCGCCGTCTCAAGCAGAAGGCCGCGGCCAAGATTCTTGGCATCACGCAGCCCCGCGTAAGCGATCTCCTTCGCGGACGGATCGACCTGTTCAGCACGGACGCACTCATCGATCTGCTCGCGCGCTTGGGAGCCGAGGTACGTCTCAAAGTAAAAGTTCGACCTGCAGCCTGAGGAAAAGATTCCCGACCCCTTTGATTTCCCCCCGTCGTGCTCCCATGACACCCCTCCTGGCCCATTATGGACCTTAAGTTAGGTGTCCGTAAAACCGGGGCAGAACTCGTTTCGTACGATGCACTTGACACGTCACTGGATGCGTCAGCATATGCTGTGCGCGTGAGATATGGTTATCAGAGTTCTTATTAAGCCGCCGGGCAGAATCCGAACTGGCAAAGGAGGAGGATGACGATGCAGTCAAATGTTATCAATCGGATGAAGACCGAGCCTTTGCCCATTCTTTTTTCCTATGTTGGCTGGGCAGATCGCTATGATGGCACAGAGCCAATGCTCCTGGTAGACATGGTCTGCGCGCACCGCACAGTGCGCGTCGTGAAACGTGAATCGTATCTCGTGAAGCGCGAGGGCTTTCTAACGCTTCACGAACGACGAGCGACGCTTCACGAGTGAATGTTCCCGGTGGCCTTGCCGGAGGGGCCACACCCGTTCCCATACCGAACACGGAAGTTAAGCCCTCCAAGGCCGATGATACTGCTGCCGCGAGGCAGTGGGAAAGTAGGACGCTGCCGGGTTTCAAAAGGGCCTGCCAGAGAAATCTGGCAGGCCTTTTTCTTTTGAAACCCGGCAGCGAGACCTCCTTTGTTAAGCCTAATGGAGGCAAAAGTACCTATCCGCCGCGATTTGATCGAACGCGGCGGCACGAG